>JAJFMS010000268.1 GCA_020696885.1 Armatimonadota bacterium
TGTCGGCGTGATCAGGTGCTCCAACGTCTCGAACGGCATCTCGAAGTTGCCGGGAGCACGCTCGACCAGACCGCTGTTCTCTCGCCGCTCGCCCACCGGAGTGCCGGCACCCGGGTGGTCCGGGGACGGCCTCCAGGGCTCGGAGCGATCATCCACATCACGCTTTGACATCATCAGGAGCTCAGGCGACTCCCATACGGCGCAGGCAGTCGGGAATCCAATGGGATTAGACTACCTCTCGCATCATTACCAGGGAGGCTGGGCTGAAACCGGAATATCTGGAGCGCATCATTGCCGAACACGCCATCTCCAGCGGGTTTCTGCGGTGTCCGCACGATCTCATCGCCACCGAAGAGGCCCAGCAACGGCAGTTGGAGCAGGAGTGCTCGGTCGCTCGCGATGTGGGGCTGAACGCGCAGGTGGTGGAGTCGGCCTCAATCCCAGCGGTTCGTGCAGGGTCAGGCGAAGAAGCTCCGGCAGCAGCACTCGTGAGCTCCAGGGGCGCCGGACCACCTACCCGTGCACCTGCGCCATCCCGCGGGGATGGCGACTACTAACGGCTCAGGGTCCCGTATAGACCGGCAGCTCGATGCGGGACGGATACCGCCCGGAAAGCTGCACCGTGTTCGTGGCCACGCGGGTACGGCCGGCCACCGGGTGCGGGTCTCCCGTGTTCGGGTTCGGCTCGAAGCGCGGCGCGTTGGACGACGACACGGCGATGCGAACGCGGTGACCCTTGTTGAACACCAGCGAGGTGCTCCAGAGATCCACGCTGAGCTCATACACTTCCCCCGGCTTCAGCGGGTCGCGCTTCTCCAGGCTTTTCCGCAGCGAGGCCCGCTGGATGCCGTCCGTCACCAGGATCGATCGACCGTCCGGATAGACGTCGGTCAGCTTCACGGTGAAGTCGGTGTCGGGGCAGTCCGAGGAGACGTAGAGCCGGGCGGTGATCCGGCCGGTCACCTCCAGCGGGCGGGTGAGCGGCTCCGTGGAGAAGAGCAGCACGTCCGGCCGCGATTCCACCGGGCGCTGGTCCATCGGACCCTTCGCGATCTGGAGATTCTGGCCGCCCGTGGTCGGCACCGGTTTCGCCGGATCGTACCTGAACGAGAGCTTCCCGTCTTGCTCCGGCTTGCCTGCGCGCAGGGAGTGGTCCGCCTGGAGATAGAAGGGAGTCGCCTTCGCCGGAGGCGGCCAGGTTTCCACGGAGCGCCAGATGTTGCCCGGCGCGTCCGCCTCACCCACGGCACCCATGACGTAGTAGTGGACCGGCAGGAGCTGCTTCTTTGCGTCGACCGTTGCGCCTTTCAGCCACTGGCTCAGCAGGTTCATCTGGGCCGCCACGTCCAGCGGTGACTGCGCGGCGTTCGGGTAGTAGAACTTGTCGTTGAACGCGCCGTGCGCCTGGGGACCCAATACGAGGAAGCACTTGCCGCGAGCGTTGGGGCCGCCGCGCTGCTGGATGGTGGTGAACGAGTTGATGCTTCCCTGCAGGAAGATGTCGTACCAGCCGCCGACGAACACGCCGGGCGCGTTGACCTGCTCTGCGTGCGCCTCGGCGTTCAGGCCCTTCCAGAAATCGTCGTACGTGGGGTGCTCCAGGAAGGTGGCGAGGTTGACGTCCTCCATCTGCGTGGCCTTGAGCCAGCCCTCCAGGAGCTCCTTGCGCCAGACCCCGCCCTGGTAGGCGGCCTGGCGGTAGTAGTCCGAGAACGCCACCAGGACGACCTGTCCCTTCAGCGCCTCCGGAGCGCCGGGCGCCGACATATTCTGCACGATGCCGAGCGCGGAGCCGCCCCAGGTGGCCACCTTGCCGTTCGACCACTCCTGCTTGGCGATCCAGCGGAGGGTGTCGTGCCCGTCCTGGTGCTTCCCGCCCAGCCCATCGTTCCCGAAGATGATGGCGTGGTGCCCCTCGGATGCGAACCGGCCGCGCAGGTCCTGGACCACCACGGCATAGCCCTGGGCGGTGAGGTTCGTGGCGATCGGCTTCATCCCGTCCTTGTTGTAGGGGCTGCGGATGAGGACGGTGGGGTAGGGGGGCTTGCCCTTGGTGGGGAGGAAGACGTCCGTGGCCAGCTTCACACCGTCCGCCATCGGCACCTTTTCGGTGGGGCCAGCAGCCCGGGCGAGGCACCCGCAGACCATCGCGCAGAGGAGCCCTCCGAGCACCGGTGAAAGGCGGGGCTGACGGCGGAGTCGGAAGCGAGCGGGACGCATGGCGGACCCCCGGAAACGTGAATGGAGCGGGTGGCGAACCCTGATTCGTTCACCTTCCGACAGCAGGCACCTCTCGGGGGTGTGGCCGCGAAAGGCAGGAAGGCCTGGCGTGAGCGGAAAGGTAGGGGCATCCGCTGTGGTCGCCGTGGTTGCCCTGGCAACGACGACGGTGCGAGCACAGCCGTACCTCGCTACCGGCCCGATCAGTGGGCACGGCTCTGCCAGCGCTACAAGGAAGCCCCGGCCAGGGCAACCACGGCGGGATGCCCCTACGAAGAGTCGCACCTCAGTGGCCTTGATGACCAAGCCCGAGACACGACGAAGGGGGCGCGTCTTCAGAACGCGCCCCCTTAACTATCGCTCCGTCTTTGCTATCGACTACGCGATTCGTCGCGGGTCGTCGTCGTCCTCATCTACCAGGTAGGTAGTCGTGGTTCCACTGGCGGGGACGTCGATCCAGCCGCCGTTGCCGTTGTCCGCGGCGAGCGAGGAACTGGCGGCGAGGCTGGCAGGAACGGCCGGGTAGTAGCGCTGGTAGTTCTGGTAACTTTCCAGCACGGTCGCGGGGATGTCGTTGAGCACGCTGCCGAGCACCGTCACGCCGGACTGCTCCAGCAGCGAGATCAGCCGCTGCTCGGAGCCGCTGGGCGCTTCCAACGCGCGCACGCACAGGTAGGCGGCGTCCACCACCGGCGCCAGGTTCATCGCATCCGTGAACGCCACGGCGGACGGGGTGTCGTAGATCACGTAGTCTGCGCGGGCCAGAAGCCGCTCCGAGAGCTCCTGCAGCCGCGGGGAGCGGAACAGCTCCCACGGGTTGATGGCCGGCGCGCCGCTAGTGATCGCCAGGAGGCCCGGGATCGTCGTGGGCTTCAGTGCTTCCTCTAGCGCGGCGTCACTCAGGTAGGAAAGCAGCTCCGTAAAGCCGTGGTCGTTCTCCAGCTCGAAGACACGGTGGATCTCGGGGGTCCGGATATTCGCGTCTACGATTACCACCCGGTATCCCGCCTGGGCCAGCGTGATCCCGAGGTTGGTGACGGTGCTGGTGCTGCCCTGCTCCGCTTTGGCGGAAATCACCATCAGCGAGCGCAGCTTCGGCCCGTGGGCGGAGAGCAGGTGCAGCCCCAGGAAGCGATAGGCTTCGGAGTGCATGGACAGCGGATCCAATTCCGTGGCGCGGGGCAGCACCCCCTGGGTGATCGCGCCGAGCGGCTGCGGGATGGCGGTGAGGATCGGCGCGGGGAGCATCCGCTCCGCTTCCTGCAGCGTGCGCACCCGGCGGTCTACACTGTCGAACCCGATGATCAGGCCGGCCACACCGATGAGCGCGCAGAGTGCCGCAAGCATCACCAGCTTGGCGGTGCGGCCCATCGTCGTGTCGATCGGCGGGTTGAACTCGTCCACCTTGTCCATCGTGACGAGGGGGCTCTCGCGGCTGGCCACATCCTGCGCCATCCGCGCCGCCTGGAGACGAGCGGCCAGGTTGTCTCGGGCCAGGGTCTGGTTCGCCACGTCCGCGGCGAGCGTACCGAGCGGTCCGTCCACTCCGGTGAACCGCTTGATCTCTGCCTGGGCCCTGGTTACCGTGTTGTCCAGCGAGGCGATCTGCGCTTTGTAGCCCCCCACCTCTTGCCGGAGATCCCGGATGGTGCGGCGCAGCGGGCCGGCATCCGGGTTCGCCTCGCGGGACAGCTCCTTGGGCCGCCTGGCGAGCTCGGTGTTCAGGCGCTCCTGGAGGGCATCACGCACCGCCATCGCCTGCCGGACTCGGGTAGCTTGGCCAGCTCCACCTCGAAGGCCGCGAGCCGGGCGGAGGAGTCGGCCAGGCGCTCGCCCAGGTCTTCACGCTTCGCCCGGGCGGACTGCAGGCGGATGAGCGCCGGGTGGAGCTGGTCGCTGAGGTTAGTGATGACGCCGTGCTGTGCCCGGTAGGCTTCGTAGCGCCGGCGGTTGGCGGCCAGGCTCGCGTCCGTGCTGCGGAGCTGCTCTTCCAGCAGGCGGACCACTCCGGAGGCGCGCTCGGTGTAAACCTGGCGGGTCTTCTGCACCATGCTCTCGGAGAGGGCGTTGGCCAGGAGCTGCGCCCGGGCGGGGCTGCCGTCCGTTACGTGGAGCTCATAGAGGCGGTTGCCGGTAGCTTCGAACTTGATGTTCTTCAGGAGGTCTCGCGGGATCTGCGTCTCGCTGAGTTTCCCCAGTGCCGGCTCCAGCACGTCTCGCGTCTTCAGCATCGCGTCGAACACCGCGGCCTGCTGCCGGGTCTGCACCGGCTCGGAGGCGCGCTCGTCCACCGCTACCGCCGCGCCCGGAGTGTTCGTCAGCGGGGACGTGGCCGGAGTGACGAAGTGTACCGTCGCCAGGTACCGCGAGCCAACCAATCGGGTGGCGGTGAACGTGAGCACCGTCGTAACCAGAACGCTGAGTAGGATCAGCCATTTATGCTTGCTAACGATGCCGACCGCGCGCCAGAAGTCCATACATTCCCCCTCGAAGACCAAGCCGCGCGCCGATGGGCCAACCGGGCGGTGCGCGACAAAGGGGAGATACCGGCGCTGCGAAGTGCGTGCAGGGGGAGGCACCGCCGAGGGCTGCAAGCGCCCTGGCGAGATCGGGCTGAGGGCCGAGTGCTCAATGGGACCGCACTCAAATTACGGTGGCGGCACGCCGCGATCGCGATCCTCGGAGGATCGCTACGGAGGGGCTGACTCCCCGGGAGCGTGAATCTCGCGCCCTGGGAGGCAAAGAGGGGAAGTCAACCGCTCCCGGAAGGGCATCCGGGAGCCGGGAACTACGTTCGCAAAAAAACTGCAAACGGGCGAGATAACGGATTACCGCATCCGGTACACAATCCGCCCGCGGGACAGGTCGTACGGCGACATTTCTACGCGCACCCGGTCGCCTTGTAGGATGCGGATGAAGTTGCGACGTGTCTTCCCGGACAGGTAGCCCGTGATCGTGTGACCGTTCTGAAGCTCGATTTTGAACTCTGCGGCGGGGAGTCGTTGTACCACGACGCCTTCCACGGAGATCATGTCCTCTCTTGGCATGCTTGCTCCTTTCAACACCCCGTGCCGGATGCGCACTGCGCTCGGCTTCCGGCAAAGCGCGAAAACACGCTCCACCGCCCGCACGGGCCGCTCAACCTTCTTATTGAAGCCGGTACACCATTATAAACCAGGGGGCCGCGCTTTTGCGAGGCCCGCCTGGTTTAGTTACAGATCAACGCCCTTAAGGCTGAATACGGTGCTCGTAAGGCGTGACGCAGCCAGCGATCTACCAGCCGTCGTCGTACCCGCGACCGCCACCACCACGGCGACCACCGCGGTCTCGACCGCCGCCACCGCCACCGGTGCTACCGCCGCCGCCGTAACCGCCGCCGCCGCCACCGTAGCCGCCGCCACCGCCGCCGTAACTACCACCGCCGCCGTAGCCACCGCCACCGCCGTAGCCGCCACCGCCGCCGTAACCACCCCGGCTGCCGCCGCCGCCACCACCGCCGCGAGACTCGCGCGGGCGAGCCTCATTCACGGTGAGGGTGCGCCCGTGGAGCTCCTTGCCGTGCATTGCTGTCACGGCAGCCTCCATCTGGGCATCGTCTACTTCCACAAATCCGAACCCCTTGGAGCGTCCGGTTTCGTTGATAGGAATCGCCGCTTCCGTCGCACCCCACTGCGCGAAGGCGGAGACCAGGTCCTGCTCTGTCACCGAGTAGGGCAGATTACCCACGTAGAGTCGCTTGCTCATGTCCAGTCCTCCGGGCGTTCGGGGCCCGGAACCCTCCCCTTGGCGCGGCCGGCCGTACCGGAACCGCGCCGCGCCGGCTCTCTGCCCTGGCGCTAAGCCTCCGTCGCCGCAACCGGCCGTGGAGAATCCCGCGTGTCAAGTAGCAGTCGAAACCTGGCCCGACGATAGTAGTTGCAATTTTAGCAGAGGGTCGCTTAACCGTCCACCAAAAAAGCGAGAACTCACGCAACAATCGTGGTAGCGCCGATGGAGCTAACAGGAACTAGGTAGCTCCTAGTTTCTGCAGTACTTCCTTCGCATCCGGATTGCTCGGATCATCCTTCAAGCATTGCAGCGCTACTTCCTTCGCGCGGACTTTGTTGCCTACTGCCAGGTACTGTTTGGCGAGCGTGCCGCGCAGCGGCCCCTGCTTCCGAACCCCGCCCGTGAGCGCGGATTCCAGTTCGTAGATCGCTTCTTTGGGACGATTCCGGATCGCCAGCGCGAGGCCGTACTGCTGGTGTACGAACGCCTCCATCGGGGTGATGCCGATCACCTGGGGCGCCACGCGGATGAGGTCGTCCCACCGCTTATCTGCGGCATACTGGTTGATCAACAGCCGGGCGGCGTCGTGGTCGTGCTCCTGGAGGGCCAGGGAGGCCTCGGTCTCTTTGAGCAGGTCGTCGCGCCGGTCCTTGGCCTCGTAAATCTGGGAGAGCAGGGCGTAGGGCTCCACGCGGTCCGGGTCCCACCGCTTCGCTTCCTGGAGGTGCTGGACGGCTGCTTCCAGGTCGCCGCCCATCGCGGCCAGCCGACCCAGCCCGATCCGGATCTGGTAGCCGTCCGTGCCAAGCGTCAGGAGCGATTCGTATTCCGTCCGGGCCGCCTTGGGCTCCGAGATCTGGAGCGCCTCGGCCAGCACGAAGTGGGCGAGGACGTTCTTCGGATCAATTCCCAGCGCCTTCCGCGCCTGCGCCTGCGCCTCGTCCGGCAACTTGGTCAGCGCTGCGGCGTAGGCGGCCTGGGCAGCCGCGTCGCTGGGCCGGCTCGTGGCTGCTTCCTTCAACTCCGCTACGTTGCTGTAGGCGCCTGGGTCGAACAGGAAGCCCTTCGCGTAGTGCTGGTAGCGCTTGGTGAGGAACTCCCGGAACTCCGCGTCGAGCTGGTCCAGCGTCTTTCCGGTGATGGTGGAGAGGACCTCCGCGTCATGCTTCCCCTTGGCGTACAGCTTCAGCGCCTCGACCATCTTGGGGAAGCCGTAGCCCTCCACCAGGTAGTGGATCACCAGGGACGACTGGTGGTAGGCGATCACCACGCCATTCGGCCGCCCGGGCCGCGTGAACGCCGCGGAGAGCTCGGAGATCTTCCACAGATCGCCGCGCTTGAGCGAGAGGTAGATCTCCCGGTTGTGCTCCCGCTTCCAGTAGGGGCGGGCCACGTTCGTCTCGTACTCCGCCAGCCCTTCGGTGAACCAGCGGGCCACGCGGTTGTTGGAGAGCTGCAGGTGGAACACGTGCGCCTGCTCGTGCCAGAGCACCTCTTCCCAGCTCGCCTCCGCGGAGGCCGGCGACATCGCGGTGATGAGCTCCCCGAAGCAGGTTCCCTGGGCACCCAGCTCCGGCAGCCCGATGGTGCGGGCGCCGTAGTGCTGGCGCTCCGTGAACAGCTCCACGGTGATCGGGTGCTTCGGGGTGAAGCCGTACTTCTTGACGTAGGTGTCCCACGACGCCTTCATCAGCGGCGGCACGTACCGGGCGAGGAGCGGCTTCTCCTTCTTGCTGAAGCGATAGATGAAGAACTCGCCCGGCACCGTCTCGTAGTCTTTGGAGATCACTTCTTCGTAGAGCTGGAGCGTATTGAAGGTGCGGACGTTGAACGGGTCCACCTTAAACGCCAGTTCGATCGCCTTGAGCGCTTCCGGCTCGCGGGCGATGCCCAGCCGAAGCAGGTTGGTGCCCAGCGCCGCGAGGGCGTTGCCGTTCTTGGGATCGATAGCGATCGCCTGACGGGAGAGGCCGACCGCGTCCGCGTACCGGTGGTGGCGCACCGCCAGCTCCCCCACGATGAAGTAGAAGTCCCCGAACTTCGGGTTCTGCTTGAGGGCGCGGAGGCGGTAGGCGTCGTAGCCGGGGGTGTCGTCCTGCAGGTAGCGGCTGGCGGCGAACAGGGACAGCGCCGTGAGATCGTTCGGGTTCACGGCCAGCGCCTGCTTCAGCTCCGCTTCGGCCGGGGTATACTGCTCATCGTCCAGGGCCAGCCGGGCTTTGAGCGTGAAAGCGGGCACGTACTTCGGGTTGGACTTCAGCGCCTGTTCCGCCAGCTTCGTCGCGCCGGCCACGTCATACGCGGCCTCCACGCGCACGTTAGCCAGGCCGACCAGTGCCCGGGGGAGGGCCCGGTTGATCTTGAGCACCTCCTGGAAGCACTTGGTGGCCTCCTGGGTGTTGTACTTGTCCAGGAAGCGGGTGCCCCACTCCAGGTTGGCGAGCTGGAACGCCGGGTCTTTCTCGGTGGCGTCCTGGAACGTGCCGTTGGCATCCTGCCACGCCTTCAGGCCGCGGGCGGCCATCGCGGTGTAGGTGAGGTGGTCCGCCCGCTTGGCATCGATCTTCCCGGCGTTGAAATCCTGGAAAAACTGGTCCAGCGTCTTCTCGCCCACCGCTTCCTGCCCGGTCTCGAGTTGGGTGAGGCCAAGGTAGACGCGCGCCCGCAGCTCCCGGGGGTTGGCCGTAATGGCTGCCTGGAACATCTTGAGCGCGTCCGCGGACTTCCCGGTTTCGCGGTAGATCTCACCGGCCAGGCAGAGGGCGGGACCCTTGACGGTGGGGATCAGGCTGGCCTGCGTGGCCTGCTCCAGCGCCTCGGCGTATCGGCCGGTGGTGAGGTACAGCTCGCCCAGCCCCAGCGTGGCCGGACCCTTCTCCGCGGCCAGGCCGGATTTGAACTCGGTCTCGGCTTCGGTCCATTGGCCCTGCTGCAGCGCCTGCCGTCCCGCCGCCACGTCCGCCTGCGCCCCGGAGGTCAGCGCCAGCGTCAATCCGCCGGCTGCCGCCGCTACCCGTCCCAGCTTTGTCCAGTACTTCATCGGCCTCTTCCAACTCCGGGATGATGGAGTGTGAGAATATGGACTCGTCTTCGGCGCGCGGGCGTCGAATCCTCCACTGCCGCTCACGCCTCACTATCGATTAGAGCAGGAGCCAGCTCCTCGTGCACCTCTCCGCCGCCGCGCTGGTCCTGCTCTCCGCAATTGCGCACGTGTATTGGAACCTGGAAGTGAAGCGCTCTCCGGAGCCGGCGCACTTCGGCTGCCTGGTCATCGGGATCGGCGGGCTGCTCTTGCTTCCAGTGGCGGTGGGGCTTTCGTGGCCGCTGCGGATCCCGGCTGCCGGCTGGGCCTGCATCGCGGGGACCGGAACGATCGACTACGGCATCCCGGCATGGGCTCGTTCTGCCCCGGGCACGTACCCCTTGGACGAGGGGCTACGGGGCCCGGGACCACGATCAACGCGTCCCTCGGCCGCCCTCCAACTCCCCCACCACCATCGAGTGCACTTCCAGCCGCGGCACCGTGACCGTGGAGCCCTGGGCGGTCTTGCGGATCGCCAGCGCCTTGCCGCCCGGCTCCAGGTGTACCTTCCGCAGGCGGTACTCCGGCCCGAAGGTGACCTGGATGTCGTGGATCGGCACGGTCTCCTCGCGGAGGGGCACGTCGTCTGCGCGCACCGGGGCGGGCGCGGAGGCGGCCCAGTCGATGGCGTGGCGCAGGGCCAGGCGCTGGTACGGGTAGGCGTAGAGGTAGTAGCCGGAGTCCAGGCCCGCGGCGAAGTAGACCACGCGGCCCTTGCCGTGGGTGCGGCTGACCACACCCGGCATGAACGGCGTATCCGCAACGTCCTTCGCCCGCAGCGTCGCCAGGGTCTTGGCTGCCGGGTCCTTCACCGCCACGCGGACGGCGGCGCCCTTGAAGGTGACCGGCTGGTCCCCCACGTAGGTCTTCATCCGGCCCTGGTTGAGCAGCGAGGCCGGGTCCTGCTTGAAGTCGAAGACGCTCTTCCGCTTCTCCCAGTAATCCGGACCGATCGCCTGCGCGAAGTTGACGTCCACCTCCACCGGCCCGGAGGCGGTGACCGGCAGCCCCTGGTACTCCACGCCCAGCGCTGCTCCCAGCGCGAAGTTCTTGCGCGGGTTGCCGTACTCGTCGAACAGCGAGGTGTCCAGGCTCGCTACCAGCCCGCCGCCGTTCCGGACGAACTGGTCCACCGCCGCGGCCTGCGCATCATCCAGGCACGCGGTGTTCGGGAGGATCAGCACTTTGTAGCGGGCCAGGTCGGCGGGGGTCAGGTTCCAGTCGTTGATCACGGTCACCGGCAGGTGCTCTTCCACGGCGGTCCGGAACGTGCCGAGGACGGAGGCCAGGTACCGCTCCTCGACCTTCCCCGCGGAGCGGCCGTAGAAGTTGCGAGTGTTGTCGCTCATCACCAGC
>JAJFMS010000269.1 GCA_020696885.1 Armatimonadota bacterium
TTTGAGCCGGTAACGCAGCGGTTTTCCGTCGAACGGGTCCATCGGCAGCTCGGCCAGGGTGCGCGGAACCAGCTCCTGGAGTGTCTTGGGGAAACGGCCGTCACGCTGTCGCGCTTCCTGCAGCGCCAACTGCACCCGCAGCACCTGCAGCAGCAACTCGTGGCGGGCCAGGTGGAAGGAGATCACGTTGACCGGCATGGTTCCGCCCAGCACCGGGTCGTTGGGCATCTTGGTGGCGGGCTCTTTCCGGGACGCGTGCGGCTTCTGGAACTCCGCCTCGAGCTCCCGGTAGTAGCTGTCCGTGCGCTGGTAGCCCCACCGCTTCGGGTAGAAGAACAGGAGGGCCCGCTCTCGCAGCGGATCCCACTGGCCAGGTGTGCCGAACGCCGCCTGCGAGGTCGCGATTGGCGAGCGCCCGGTGAGGATCTCACGCGCTGAGAGGAGTGCTATCCGGTGCTCGGCCTCCGCCACTGACGCGGGAGTGGGCAGCTTGTCGATGATACCGTCCAGGCGGACCCCCGCGGCACGCGCGTCCACTGCGGAGAGCTTCTTCACCACGTCCTCCGCCGAACGGACACCGATGGCGGTGCAGGCAATCCCCACGAGGCTGTTAAGGAACGGTCCACCGCGCCCCACGCGCGCGCCGAGGTCGACCGCATCGAGGGAGCATTGGATCGCAGCACCCGGGTGGCCGTCTTCCAGCGCCAGCCGGGACTCGAGCCCGAAGGCGCGGCTTGCGGAGCGAAAGCCGGCGAGCTCCGGGGTTGGCACGTTGGCCTGCTGTACCGGCGGGCACTCGAACGGGAGCTTCAGCGCCGCACGCACCGCCGGGAGAGACGGTTGATAGGTCGCCACGGCGCTGCGGATCAGGGGGAGGTCGGCGGAATCCCGCTCCGGCGGCGGGGTGATCGCCTCCGCCTGGTGCACTTTGAGCACCGCCGCGACACACGCGTCATAACCGTTCGGCACCGGCATCACCCGCGCATCCGCCTGGGGAGGCGGGAGCTGGTTGGACCAGCTCAGATAGCCCAGCAGCGCCAGGAACAACACACCGAAGAGCCCCAGGCACCCGAAGGCCACGAACCGGGCGCCGGACCGTTTGCGTGCTACGTTCTCTTCAGCGGATGGTTTAGGCATCGAGGGGCGATCGGATCCGAAAAGGCTACGCCACAGTTCCGGCTGAGCGAGCAGGCATCCTTCCGATCGCCGCTAACGTCGCCGCGTGCGGGTGGTCTTCTTGCGGGTCGGGCTCACCCGCTTGGCAGCTCGGGGCGGGACCGCGCGGGAACGCCGGGTACTGCTGGGCTGGGTAACGGGCTTACGCGACCGGACCGCCTTCTTCGGCTTCACAGCGGCTTTCTTCGACTTCGCGGCAGCCTTCTTCCGAACAGGGGTAGCCTTCTTCCGAGGGGGAACGGCTTTCCTGCGAACCGGTGCTGCTTTCTTGCGGACGGGAACCGCCTTCTTCCGCACCGGAACGGGGCTCTGACGCTTCACAGCCACCGCCGGACGCACTGCGCTGGCCACCGGCCTGGCCGGGGGCTGGCTGCTCACACCGGCGGCGCGGCTGGTAGGCCGCAGCAGCAGGTAGGCTGCCGGAAGCGTGTCCGGAAGGCGCATCCGCCGCTCGGCGCCATCGAAGCGGATCACGGTCTGGTTGAAGAAACGGTCGTTCTGCGGATCCCAGAGCAGCAGCTCGTAGCTGCCGGTAGGAAGTTTCGGCAGGGGGAACGAATGCTCGCCGTCCGCCGCCACCCAGCCGGCGTACGCCTTCCCATAGCGGCAGTAGCTGCCCGGCGCGTCCGGAGGCAGTACCCCCCGCACCGGCATGGCAGCCGCCTGGTAGGGTACCTTTCCCGCCGCCTTCGCCAGGAGGCCGGTGCGGGTGAGCAGCGCCTGCCCTGCCGGCGTTCCCGGGCGATACTCCCGCACCGGCAGACCGATGCCGCCCAGTACCAGCGCCTGCCAGGAGTCCTCGCCGGGAAGCGGCTGTGGCTCCCCGTCGCGAGGCTCGACTTCAAGCAGGGAGTACCGGTTGGCGGGCTGCTGCCAATCCTGCAACGCCACCGTGAGGTCCGCGCCCGCACCGGCCTCGCCGCTGGCCGGCACTGCCACCAGGTGCCGATAGCTGTCCACGCCGCGGAGCGCGCGCACGAACGACGCCCGCTCCTCACCGCCTACCCGGCCCGTAGCACCGGCCACAAACCACGCCGCGAGCGCCGGCGAGTAGGCCCACCGCCGCCCCCAGCGCTCGAGCTGCTCCCGGTACGACCTCGCCCCGGTGGTGCTCACGTCATCCGGCGGCAGCAGCCGCAGCAGCACCGCCAACCGGCCGTTCTGCTCGGCCTCCACCAGGATGCGGTCCACGGTTTGCAGCAGCTTCTCGCGCTCCCGCGCCTCAAGCTCTTCCGGCCAGGCCACCGGCACTTCCAGGAAGTTGACGTCATGGGCGCGGATCCGGGCGATCTCGGAATGCCAGTTCAGGTCCCGGCTCAGGTCCTCCGGGTGGAGGCGCAGCGGAATCGGAAACAGCGTCCCACCGCCCGAATACTGAAGGGCGCGCTTGCTGGACGGGTGCTTGCGGACGAAGCCACGAGCACCGGAGGCAACGACTCGAACCAGCGGCACCAGGCCGAGATCCTGCTCATGACTCCGCTCCAGCACCGCCGTGCCGGTGTACCGCCCGGCGCTCACCGGCGTGAACCGCCCGCTCCAGACCCCGGCTTTGCCCGTCGGCTCCAGGAAGATGGTCTGCCGCCGGTCCCGCCCGTCCGCCATGGTGACGGTCAGCGGCCCGGGCCGGGCGTCCAGCCCGCCGCGCGGATCCCTTACCGTAATGCCCACGGATTGCCACTTGCCGGTGGTAGTGCGGGAGACGCTTACCTTGAGCTCCGCAGCGGCCGGCTGGATGCCGGCGAGCCCGGCGACGAGCGCGAGCGCGAAACGCAGGTTACCGAGGGAAGCACCGGGCCGCCCGGGGCCAGCGAGCTTCAACCGCGCAGATACCGGAATAGGGGAGATCTCGGGCATGATGGGGCGGAAGCTCTCTGGGGTGGAAACGCGTTATCCGGCCGGCTCCGGCGTGGTGTCGTGCAGCCAATAGACGTCATCGCGCTCCGGGTAGTCACTGTTGAAGTGGAGCCCGCGGCTTTCCTTGCGCTGCAGCGCGCACTCGATGATCAACCAGCCCACCTGGATGATGTTCCGCAGCTCCAACAGCTCCGTGGTGATCCGGCTGGTATCGTAGAGGCTCTCCACCCCGTTGCGCAGGAGCTCCAACTCCCGGTGCGCCTGCTTGAGGCGCCGGTCCGTGCGCACAATTCCTACGTGCGCCCACATCAGGGTCTGCGTGAGCAACCGGAGCTGCGCGATGAACTCCGGCGAGACCTCGCTGGCGAGCCGGTCCGGGTGGTTAGCCTCGCCGGTCACCGGGGGGCACGGGTGGAGGGAGGATAGTTCATCCTGGAGGAGCGCCCGCGTATCCGCCGCCGCGTGGTCCGCGAATACCAACGCCTCCAGCAGCGAGTTGCTCGCCAGGCGGTTGGCTCCGTGCACCCCGGTGCAGGCCACCTCACCCACGGCATAGAGCCGGTGCAGGGAGCTGCGGCCTTCCAGGTCCGTGAGAATCCCGCCGCAGCTATAGTGCGCCGCCGGGACGATCGGAATCGGCTCCCGCGTGATATCGAGGCCGAACTCCAGGCAGCTCTTGTAGATGTGCGGGAACCGGTCCCGCACGAACTCCGGCTCCAAGTGGGTCACGTCGAGGTAGACGAAGTCGTCGCCGCTGCGCTTCAGCTCCGTATCGATCGCACGCGCCACGATATCGCGCGGCGCCAGGGACGCCAGCGGATGGTAATCGTCCATGAACGGCGTGCCGTCCCGCAGGCGCAGGATCCCGCCTTCGCCCCGCACCGCCTCGGAGATCAGGAAGGAGCGAGCGTCAGGATGGAAGAGCGTGGTGGGGTGGAACTGGATGAACTCCATGTTCCCCACCCGTGCTCCGGCCCGCCAGGCCATCGCCACCCCATCCCCGGTAGCGATGGATGGGTTGGTGGTGTGGAGGTATACGTGGCCCGCCCCGCCGGTTGCCAGGACCGTCGCATCCGCCAGCACCGTGCGCACCACCGCGTTGCGGGTATCGAGCACCGTCGCGCCGAGGACCTCCTGGCGGCCCTCGCGCTCCCCCAGCACCAGGTCGATGGCGGCGTGGTGCTCTTCGATCCGGATGTTCCGGTGCCGCTGCACGGCGGTGCTCAGCGTGCGCTCCACCTCCCGGCCGGTGAGGTCCTTGGCGTGGACGATCCGGTTCCGGGAATGACCACCCTCGCGGCCCAGCGCCAGCTCCGGCGGGTGCTGGCTCTCCGCTTCATGGAGGGAGAAGCGCGCTCCCCACTCGATCAACTGCCGGACCTGATCCGGACCCTCCCGCACCATCTGCTCCACCGCGTCCAGGTGACAGAGGCCGGCGCCCGCCGTGAGCGTGTCCTCGATGTGGAGATCCGGCGAGTCATCGGCGGACATCACCGCCGCGATGCCGCCCTGGGCGTAATTGGTGTTGGACTCCGTATTCTCTTTCTTGGTGATCAGCCGCACCTGGGCGAACTCGGCCACCTTGAGCGCATAGGTCAGGCCGGCCACGCCGCTGCCGATCACGAGTACGGAGCGCTGCATTGCGGTTATTTTCGGGGGAATGCCGGGACCGCGTCCGCGGCAGGCACGAGCGGGAGCCAGATACGACAATGGCCCGGTGGTTGCCGGGCCGCGTGAATTATGGCACCGGGTTCTTGGGAGCGTCAACCGCTCGGCCGCCGCCGCGTGTGACTGCGGCATGGAGGCGCGCTCGGTGCAGAACGGAGGGGTAGGGGGTATTCGCCGTAGTTGCCCGGGAAACGGGGACGGCGCAGGCGCAGGAAAAGCCTCACGCTTCGGCGACCCCAAGCAGCGTGTACACCCGACCGGCCACGTTCCGCAGTCCCGGAGGGACGACCGCACCCTAGCCCCGCGTTTATGGGTTTTGAGAAAATAACCGCGTACGGGTGCAAGCCCGGCCGCGAGGGATTGAAATCCCTCGCTGGGTGGCCTGCGGCCAGTCGTCCTCTGGACGAGGGACCCCTTCGACCCGGGCGAGAAAGCTTGCGCGATTATTTATTCAAAACCCATCAATCCTTCGCTGGATGGCCTGCGGCCAGCGAACAAGCGCTTACGCTCCAACTGGCAACCTATGGCTCGGTGCGGTTGACTTCAGGACATTCACGCACCGTCCGTTCATTCGCCTATTCAGCGAGCAGGAAGGGGTTTATCAACAAAGGGAGCGCTACTTCTCTGGGAATGAATTGCGGGGAATCAGCGGGCATTTTCGCGCCATTGGTGAAGGGAATTCCACTCTACTTTGCCCGTATCAGCATGGGAAATGGAGCGGCTACTTGCTGCTCAGTGACCGCTAGCTCGGTTATAGCCGAGTTACAAAACCGATTAAAATAAGGAAGGCTACTGTGTCCGTCTCAATGAATTAGCCTCCGGATGCTATCGCTTCCCCCTCAATGTCGAGGGCGCGCAGCATGCTGGAGAGGAAACCAATATCTATGAGCCGGACCGCATCACCTGGCAGTTGGCTGGCGACCCTGACGCTCGCTATCATCACCACCATTGTCCCGACCGCCGCCGAGGCACAGGAAGTACTTCCCGTCAATCCCCGAGCGACCTATCTGCATACGGCGAATGCCGATGCGAATGCTCTGCCCGCCATCGCCATTGATCTGACGGCACTCGGTCTCCAACCGGGCGATCCGATCCGGCTGGAA
>JAJFMS010000270.1 GCA_020696885.1 Armatimonadota bacterium
CCTACATCAAGAACCGGGACCTCTGGATTTGTCCCAGCGAGACGAACGCCACCGTGCGCGCCAAGACCGACGTCCGCTACGTGAGCTACATGTTCAACAACCAGTTGGCCGGTGACCCGGACAGCACGGTGACCCGGACCGGGGAGATGGTGATCGCCCACGACGCGGATCCGGGCGAGCTGGGTTGGACGGAAGGCAACACGTGGGATTCCGGGGCTACCACGGACTGGCCGCACCTGCGCGCCAACGGCACCGGGGCAAACAGCTATCTGCTGCCCTGGTTCCAGCGGCACAACGGCGGTTTCAACGCGCTGTTCTACGACGGCCACGTGAAGGCCAGCCGCGGCAGCAGCTTCACGGACGCCAACTACATCCCTTGAGGAGACGCCATGGGAACCACTCAGATCTCGCGATCAGCACTTGTTGCCGTGGCCGCGGTGGTCGCGCTGCTCTTCGGCGCCGCCTTCTGGTGGAGCACGCGCCCCAAGGGGAACGCCGAGGCCTACTCCGCGAGCACGGCCCGGCTGGAGCAGAGCGATGCCCTGAAGCGTGCGGTGGAAGCCGAGGAGTGGCGCCAGAAGAACCCGGAGGCCGCCCGGGCACTGCGCCAGGCTCACTCCGACAAGGAGTACCAACCCGAGAGCGGTGAGAACTAGCCGGCACGGGTCCGCGGGGTTGGAGGGAAGCCGGGAGGCCGTGTTGAACGCAGCAGGCGTCCAATCACGGCCCCCCGCACCTCGCAGGCAACTCCATGAACCTGAACAAGTCTCTTGCATTCCTCGGCGGCGGCGTGATGGCCACGGCGATCCTCCAGTCCCTGCTGGATGGCGGCCTGGTGGAGCCCGGCCAGGTAGTCGTGAGTGAGCCGGTAGAGGCCCGCCGGGAAGCGCTCTCCCGGCTGGGGGTGCGAGCGGTGGCCACGAGCCGGGAGGCGGCGGCCGGCGCGGACGTGGTGGTGCTGGCGGTGAAGCCGCACGTGGTGCCGGACGTGCTGCGGGAGGCGCGGACCTCCCTGGCGCAGGCTCATCTCGTGATCTCCATCGCCGCCGGGGTGACGCTGGCCCAACTCGAGTCGCTGGCGCCGTCGGGAGTGCCGGTGATCCGGGTGATGCCGAATACGCCGGTGCAGGTGGGGGCGGGCGCCGCCGCGCTCTGCCGCGGCACCCATGCTTCCGAAGAGCACGCGGCGCTGGTCCGCCGGATCTTCGAGGCGGGCGGACGCTGCGTGGAAGTCACTGAGGCGCAGATCGACGCCGTCACCGGACTGAGCGGCAGCGGACCGGCCTACGTCTGCCTCATCGTGGAGGCGCTGGCGGACGGCGGCGTGCGGATGGGACTGCCGCGGGACGTGGCGCTCACCCTGGCGGCGCAGACGGTGCTGGGCAGCGCCAAGCTGATCCTGGAGACCGGCGACCATCCCGCAGTGCTCAAAGACCGCGTCGCCACGCCCGGCGGCACCACCATCGCGGGCCTGGCCGCGCTGGAGGAAGCGGGCGTCCGCAGTGGGCTCATCAAAGCAGTGGAAGCGGCTACCCGGCGCGCTGCAGAGCTCGGCAAGAAGAGCTGACGGCTCGTAATTCGTCTTCGTAATCCGTAAGAAGCCGCCTCGCTCGGTGGCTTCACGCATTACGGAGCACGCATCCTGAGTTACAGAAACCGAAATCCTGCTCGCCAACACGCCGCTTTGTCCGGGCGACGGAGTAGAGGAGTAGAGCTGCCAATGGATGCCGGGCAACTGCGGCGCAGGTTGGAAACCGTCCAGCAGCGCTATCGGTGGTATGCCATTGTCTACTGGCTGCGGGCGCTGCCGATGCTGGGCGTGTTCGCGGCCTGGGAGTGTTCATCTTCCGCTTTGGCACCTCGGTGGGGCAGGGGGCCTGGGTGACGGCGATCGCCTGTTTCCTGCTCTGGCGCTGGGCTCACAACACCTGCCCTCCGAGACTCCAGGCACTTCATCAGGAACATGCGATGCTCTCCGCAGACTACGAGCGTCTTACCGGGGAGAAGCCGATCGGCCTGCCGACCGGCTAGGAGCGAGATGAAGTAGGCCTTCATCCTTCCGCCTTCATCCTTTGGAGACCCCACCGATGCGCCTCCTATTCCTGGTCACCCTCCTACTTCTGGCCTGCGCGGCGGCGGTGCCGGCGGCGCCCGCACGGGTGCGCTGGGATGAGGGCGCCCGTACGCCCAGGCTGCTGGCGGATGGGACCCCCTTGCTGGAAGTGCTGGACACGCCCAGCTACACCGCCACCCTCTGGCGCGTGGACCAGGGGGCGCTGGCCTGGGACCGGCGCGGGAGCGTGGACACCTTCGCCGTGCGCCAGACCGGGGAGCGGGCTCGGGACGTCACCTATGCGGGCGACGTGCGGATCGTGGAGGGTGACGTGGCCGGCCTGGTGCTTCGCGCGGAGCCGGGTGGACCGGCCTGTTTCGGGGTGCTGCTGGGAGCCCAGAGCAAGACGCTGCGGATCGTCTACCTCCCCTGGCCCGGCCGCGACCTCCTGGCGATGCCGTTCCCGGTGGAGCCGAACCGGACCTACCGCCTCTCCGTAGAGTGCCGGGACACCCCGGCCGGAGTCCGGCTGGAGGTAACTGTCGACGGCAAGAAGACCGCGGAGCTCGTCTCCGCAAACCATCGTCCCGCGGGCGCTCACCTCGGCGTGATGACGAACAACAGCCGCGCGAGATTCGATAACCTGGAAGCTCGCACGGGGGGCGCCGCCGGCAAGGTCCTGTTCCGGGACACCTTCGAGAGCCCGGGCCTCGCGGCTTACGCGGCCAGCGGCCTCCCGTTCGAGGTACGCCGCGACGAAGAGACGCTCACCTTTTACCGGAAGCTCCCGGCCACCGGCGCCGGGCTGGGTGCGGTGGCGCAGCTCCGGCACGGCGTGGAAGGCGCGCGGCACGTCTGGGTGCCGCACGTGACCCCGGAGCCGGGATACGTGATCGGCGACCACGCCCTCCGGTCCCCGGCAATCGTGCTGGCCAGCGGTCGGGTGGCGCTGGCGGTGGTGCCGGACGTGGACGACCTCCGCCGCCTCCAGGAGAACGGCCTCCGCACCTGGCTGGACTACGACCACGAGACGCGCACGGTCACCGCGGCGGTCGGTGCCTACCAGGTGGGAGGGTTCCACGTCGGCTACCAGCCGGTGACCCTGGCCTACAACGCGCAGGAGGCCCGCCTCCGCCTGCACGTGCTCACCAGCACCCGCCCGGAGGACCTGGCCAACCCTTACCGGCTCGCCTCACGTTATCTCTGGGAGCACTGGGGCCGCGGAGGCTATGCCAGCGGCGGCAGCCAGAGGGCCGCGCTCAGCACCTACGGCGGCTACGTCACGCGGTGGGCGTTCCAGCCGGAGCCCCGCGGCTGGGGCGATACCGTCTGGCAGAGCTTCAAGCTGGATGGCCGCGACGCGGGCGGACCGGCATTCATCGTAGATGCGGCCCAGCACCCGTCCGTTCCGGTGGATCGCCGCCGCTGGCGGGAGCAGCGGTCCGTCTGGAACCAGGCCTGGTTCTCCACCCAGCGGTGCGCGAACGGCCTGCTCCGGCACGCCCGCAAAACCGGCAGTGGCGACCTGGAGCGGCGCGCTCGCATGATGACCCGCGTGGCCCTGGCGGCGCCGCAGCGAGACGGGCTCTTCCCCGCGGTCTACACGGCCGGGGGCGGCGGCTACTCCCTGTACAAAGACTCGCCCGGCTGGGAGAAGGCGCGCTGGACCAACTCGGACCGCCGCCCGCCCGGGGTCTCCGCGGAAGCGGTCCACGTATTGGACGCGGCGTTCACCGCCCGCCTGCTGCTGGAGTGGAGCGACCTGGTGGCCGGCGCGGAAGCGCAGGAAGCGCGCGCCTACGTGGAGCGGTTCGCGGACCGGTTGGTGAAGCTGCAACTCCCGAACGGAGCGTTCCCCGGCTGGGTGGAGCCGGACGGGAAACAGCCCGCCGCCCTGCGCGAAAGCCCGGAGAGCGCGATGGCCGTGACGCTCCTGCTGGAGCTGTACGGCCGGGACCGGGGACGCCGCGAATACGGCGCCGCTGCCCGGCGCGGCTTGCGTTACCTGGAAGAGGGACCGGTCCGGGAGGCGCGCTGGGAAGACTTCGAGACCTACTACTCCTGCAGCCGGTGGGGGAGCGACCGGATCGGCCAGCCCGTGGCGCGCAACGGCGTCTACAAGTCCAACACCTTCTCCCCGTTCTGGTGCGCGGAGGCGTTCCTGGCGGCGCACCGCTCCCTGAAGGAGGCGCGCTGGCTGCCGCTCGGGCAGCGCTGCCTGGACGAGCTGTCGCTCTACCAGCAGGTGTGGGACCCGCCCACCATCCCGGCGCCGTGCCACGGCGGGTTCGGCGTGATGAACGCGGACGGTGAGTGGAACGACGCGCGCCAGAGCCTGTTCGCGCCGCTCTACCTGGAATACTACCGCGAGACCGGCGCAGGCGAGTACTTCGAGCGCGGCGTCTCCGCGCTGCGGGCCTCCTACGCGATGCTCTTCTGCCCGGAGAACGCACAGGTCTATGCCGCCTACCGGAAGACCCACCCGGCGTTCGGTCCGGAGAGCTACGGGTTCATGATGGAGAACATCGCCCACGGCGGCCCCGGCGGCGACCCGATCGGCCCGTTCACCATCTACACCTGGGGCAACGGCGCGGCCCTGGCCGCCGCGGCCACCGTGTGGGACGACTACGGCGACGTCTTCGTGGACGGCATGCGCGGGCAGGCGTTCGGCGTGGACGGCTGCACGGCCGAGATCCGCGGGCGCGAGGTGCGCATCCAGGACCGGTACGGCCGGCAGGAGCTTACGGTGGTGTACGCCTCCGGCAGGCGGGAGCTGGTGCCGCTGCAAGAGGGCAAAGCGAGCGTGCGCCTCCGGTAGCGGCGAAATCCCGTGGCGGGCTGGCGTCTCCTCCGGGATACTGTAGCCAACGTTCCGGTCCTCGTCACTGCTCTTGAGCCAGAACCCCACCTTTCCCTACACGATCCTACAGTGGACCTCGCGCGCCGAGGTCTGCGAGCGGCTGCACCGGTTCCTGCTGGAGACCCCACCGGGCGACAGCCAGGATGTGCCCTTTGATCCGACCCACCGCGTGCGGGCCGGGGAGTTGCTCGCGCTCCTCGATGATCTGCCCGGATCTCTGTACCGCATGGCGCTCTTGCGGCGTTCCGACGAGGAGCCCTGGCTGCAGCGGGTGACTCTTGAGTCGCTGCTGGCCTCCGATGCCGTCGTGTCGCCGCAGGCGCTACTTCAGCTACTTACTAGTCAGACGGTGTCGAACCAATCCGGCGAGCTACTCAACCTCTGTCGTACCCCGGAACTGGTGGAGTCGGTGCGCGGTTGGATTCAAACGAATTCGATTGCAGGCTGCGCCAATCTCCTGGCGTCGGTCAACGTGCCGTGGGTGCACGCCTGGGGCTGGCCCTGGTGGGGTGAGGACGTCAAGCCGCCGCAAGCAGTACTGGACCTGCTGTATGAAGGCTGCTTCCGGGTTGACGCAGTGCAGGGCAGCCAGGAGATTCTTCAGCCGGATGCCTACGTCACCATGGCGGCGGCGTTGATGGCGGATCGTCCGGAAGCACGGGCGTTCCTCGAGCGGCACTGGACCGACCGATCCGCGTGGACCTTCGAGGCCCTGGGACCTCTGGTTGCGTGGCACCCGGAATGCCTGGGCTCGCTGCTCTCCGCAGGCGCTCCCCCTCTCCGCGATTTCCCGCTGGAAGTCCTCCAGTTGCGCGGTATGCGGCTGGACCAGCCGGAGCCAGCGGCTCGCGCATTGATCCAACATTATGGTACGGGCGAGCT
>JAJFMS010000271.1 GCA_020696885.1 Armatimonadota bacterium
AGCAGATCAACACCGCCAACTACCTGGCCGGTGGCGTGGCCTTCGGCCCGTTTACCTCCCGGAACCTCACCCCGAACGCGCAGGGTCTCCCGGCGGGGATGACGCTGGCGCAGTTCCGGAACACCCTTCGGACTGGCCGGGATCTCGCGAACAACCCGCTGCACGTGATGCCCTGGCCGGTGTATGGGAAGATGACCGACAAGGACATCGCGGCGGTGTACGAGTACCTTCGCTCCATCCCCCACGCCGAGCCGGCCACGCCGAACTAGCCCGCAGCGTTCCGGGGCGATTGGGTCGCGACCGGGGCGGGGTAGCGGAGTGCGGGAGTAATCGGGGCCGACACGATCGTATGGCTTGCTTCTTCCCCCACTCCACTACTCCCCTTTGGGTTCTGGCTTCGCCAGCATAAGAAAGGGCGGGCCACCTCGATTCGAGGTGGCCCGCCCTTTCTTTCTACTTAATCGGAGCTGAAACCATTAACGAGGACGGAGTGTTGGAGTAATGGAGAACTGGAGTATCGATGCCTGCTACTCCAATACTCCCCTACTCCTGGGACTCTAGTAGGTCAATGCTTGGATCAAGAATCAGCCCCACAAGCCAAAAACCGGTACCGGTGAACTCTACAGGCTCTGGAGAAACGCCACGAGATCCTGGATCTCCTGGTTGGTGTAGTTGATGCCGAACCGGTCGTTGTAGAAGTCCACCACGTCCCGCAGCGTGGCGGCGGAGCCGTTGTGGAAGTACGGCGCCCGCGCGGACAGGCCGCGCATGGATGGCACCTTGAACCGGTTGAGGTCGCTCCACTTCCCGGTGATGAGCGCCCGGCCGGGGTCGGAGGTCTGCACCTCGGCGCCCGTGGTCAGGTTGCGGAGCGTGTAGAGCGGGATGTCGGCCGTGCGACGGTCCGCGTCGCTGAGCCCCAGGTCCATCAGAGCGTTATTCGAGATGCTGCCTTCGTTCGGGGTGCTGTGGCAGCTCCCGCAGGTGGCGCTGCGCCGCGGCACGCCGAGCACGTCGTTGAAGCCGGAGACGCCGGACACGAAGAACGGGCGGCGGTTGAAGTTCGTCTCGCCGCGGGCGATGGCAGCGCGGGCCTCGGCCGTAGCGGGCGGGGTCTTCCGACTGCTGCGGGCCAACCCCTTGAACAGCGTAAACGGTGTGGCGGTAAAGCCTCGCGGCCGCGCTACAAACGGATCGTTGATGCCCGCGTAGTACTTCTGGGAGGACAACGACTTGGGACCGCCCTTACCACCCTGAGTGGTTAGGCTGCCCGCCAGCGTATCCGTAACCTGGGCCGTGAACAGGCCCGCCTCGAAATCGACGATCTGCTTCAACTCGTCGGCAGAGGGCGCCGCGGCGGCCTGGGCGTGCCCGTTGGTGGCGTCCAGCGCCTGGTCCGTGAGGTTCTGAAGGAGGGTCTGGCCGGCGGTCGTCTTCCGGCCGTCCCACATGATGGTGCTCTGGAACTTCAGGTTGGTGGCCGGCAGCGGACGCCGGAACAGCGATAGCTCAGCCGCCGTAGCGTGATTGTAGGGGTCGTCGGCGGCTTCCAGGCTGAACTCCGCGCCGGCCGGGACGCCGATACCGACCCGGATGAGGCCGCGAGTGCGGAGGAGGCGGTATGCTTCCCGCCGGGCCTCCACGGAACTGACGTCCGCGGTCGGGGACGTGGTGCCGTCATTCGGGCGGAAAAGCGGGTCCAGCCCGCCGGTCGCCTCAAACCGCGCTTCGATCTCCGTCGGGGTAATGCTCCAGCCAGCCGTCTCCACGTGGCAGCTATTGCAGGAGCGTCCGTTCGCGCCGAGGCTCTGGAAGAACGGGTTGGCTGGATCGAGCGTCTTCTTCCGGGTGTAGGTCAGTGCGGTCCCGGTGGCGTTGGGGGCGGAGACCGGCGGGTTGCCCGTCCGGGCGCTCACCGGCACGAGGAAACAGGTGGCCGCAGCGCCGAGGAGGCCGGCCAGCCGCGCGTGGGTGGTTTGGTACTGCATCCTGACAGAAGGGGGCTCGCCGACACCCAGGAGATCTGGGAGGGTCCCCCTGCCTCAATACTCCCATTATGCACACTCCGGCGCCCGCCTTCAGCGTCAATTGCTGGTTTCTCGAATCGGCAGCCGCTCTGGGGCCGGCCCCAGCCCAGGCAAGCAAACACCGGAACGGAGACGGAGCCGCTGCAGATAAACGGAACGCACCTGGGTAGAATCGCGGTAGAGGTTAGTCCTTGAGCTGCGAACGAGGAGGGGACATGGCTGCAGTATGCCAGGTGACCAGCGGTGGGCTCACGACCACCCGGGCTTCGTTCATCGAGGAAGCCCGGCGACACGGCGAGCTCTACATTCGCCAGCCTTACGAGCTGTACTCCGAGGACAACCACGAGGCATGGCGGCGGCTCTATCACCGGATGGCGCCGCTCTGGGACCGGTTCGCGAACGAGCACTTCCTGGCGGGCGTGGAGAACCTGTGCCTGGATCCGGATCGCGTGCCGCGCCTGGACGACGTCAACCGCTTCCTCCACCCGCTCACCGCGTTCAAAGCAAAGGCGGTGAGCGGTTACGTTCCCGCCTTCGTCTTCTTCGATTGCCTCCGCAACCGCGAGTTCCCCACCACCATCACGATCCGGGACCACCAGCGGCTCGACTACCTCCCGGAGCCGGACATCTTCCACGACATCGCGGGGCACGTGCCGATGCACACGGAGCCCGCGTTTGCAGACGTGCTGGTGCGCTTCGGGGACTGCGCGCATACCGCCGTAGAGATCGTGGCGGGGCTTCGGGACGAGGAAGAGCAGGTCCGGCGTGTAACGAGCATCCTCAAGGCGATGGCGCGTTTCTTCTGGTTCACCGTGGAGTTCGGGCTGATGCGGGAGCGCGGGCGGCTCAAGGTGTACGGCAGCGGCCTGCTCAGCTCCTGCGGCGAGATCTCTCACGCGGTGGAATCCCCCGAGGTGCAACGCTACCCGCTTCAGCTCGAGTGGGTCATTAACCAGTACTTCGAGATCGACCACTACCAGCCGCTGCTCTTCGTGGTCGACTCGTTCGACCACCTCTTCCACCTGGTCGGCGAGTTGGAGGCCTGGATGCGTGCCGGCAAACTGGACAACGTGGCCCCCGGGGAGCCCTCCATGAGCGCGGATGACGTGCGCAGTTTCCTCCATACAGCGTAGGTGACCGGGGCACCCGGGCCTAACGACCCGGTGACGCTGCATTACACCTGCCCGGAATCCACCCGCCCATGCCGCACCCGATCACGCCTACCGATGGAATGGTCATCCGCTCCGACACCACGCTGGCGCCGGGCGTCTACTACCTGCCAGGCGGCATTTCCATCGAAGGGGACGGCGTCACGCTGGACGGCAACGGGGCACTGCTGCTGGGCTGTGACCGCACCGGAACGGGAGTTCGGGTTCACGATCGCGGCGGCGTTACCGTGCGCAACCTGCGGCTCCGAGAATACCACCACGGCATCGACGCCCGGCGCTGCCGGGGCCTGACCCTGGAGCGCAACCAGATCACCTCCACCGCCGAGGTGCCGCCCAACACGATCTTCCTGGACATCTGGCTCGGCCCGGAAGCCGCGTACGGCGGAGCGATCTTCTTGTGGGACGTGGAAGACAGCCGCGTGGAGGCGAACGACCTCCAGCATCAGCAGTCTGGTCTGCTCACCTACTACTGCCGCCGACTAACAGTGGCGCGGAATCAGGCCAGTTACAACAGCGGCTACGGCATCCACCTGTTCCACACGTGCGACAGCGCCTTCGAAGAGAATGCGGCGGACTACTGCTCCCGTTTCGAGCCCCGGGAAGGCGGCGGCCTCCACTACGGGCACATGGGCGCAGACGCCACCGGGTTCCTGGCGGTGCACGCGTCCTGTCGCAACACCTTCCGGCGCAACACAGCGCGCATGGGAGGGGACGGCTTCTTCCTGGCGGGCCTGAACCCCGCCGGTGAGAAGCTGGGCTGCGACGACAACCTGTTCGAGGAAAACGACGGCTCGCTGAGCCCCAACATCGCGTTCGAAGCCACGTTCTGCCGCGGCAACGTGTTCCGCGGCAACTACGCGGACCGCTGCAACTACGGGTTCTGGCTCGGGTTCTCCTGGGACACGGTGATCGAGAAGAACCGGATGTTGTTCAACCGCCAGGCCGGAATCGCCGTGGAGAACGGGCACGGCTTCACGGTGCGAGCCAACACCTTCCAGCGCAACGGCCACGGCGTGCTGATCTGGACGAAACACGTGGACCGGTTCGCGGAGCTCTTCCCCGAGAGCCGCACCAGCTATGACTGGTCCATCGAGGACAACACCTTCACGCGCAACGACCGCGGAATCCGCATCGCGGCGGACCAGGACCATGGCATCCGCCCGATGGCCGCCGAGGTCTCCGGAGGAGAGGCCACCCGACCCCGGGCCCATCGGATCACCGGGAATGACGTCCAGGACAATCGGGTCGGCATCGAGCTGGTCAACACGGGGGAGACCGAGATCCGGGGGAACCTGCTGCACCGCAACGTGGAAGCGAATCTCCGCCAGGACGACGCCCGCGGCACCCTGCTCCGCGACAATCCCGGAAGCGCCGGCGGCTACCTGTAGACGCCACCTTACCCAGCACGTTACCGATGGCCTCCGCTGCGGGTAGGATGTACCGTGAACAGCCGACCGCGCAGCCGCATCTGGTAGCGGCACTTTGCGGCCCGCCGGGAGACCAGCTTTGGCCGAACTGCTCGAGTCCGTGTGCGACCTGAAGCGTGTCGCCTTCATCTTCAATCCCGTTTCGGGTACCCAGGAGAAAGTTGCGCGCCGGAAGCGGCTCGAGGAGCTGGCGCAAGACGCGGGCTTGACCTGCGAGCTGGGTGAAACGGATATTGAGCTCGGCGCGCGGCCACTGGCTGAAAAGGCGCTGGCCGACGGGATGGAGCGGGTGCTGATCTCCGGCGGAGACGGCTCCGTGGCCGAAGCCGCGGGCGTGTTGGCGGGCACCGACGTGGCGATTGGGGTGATCCCGGGGGGCACCGGAAATCTACTGGCCCTCAATCTGGGACTACCTACCGATCCGGCAGCAGCCTTTCGAGCCGCCACCACCGGGAGCATGCGGGCTATCGACGTAGGGCGGGCGAATGGGCACGTCTTCCTGATCGTGGCCGGGATGGGCGCCGACGCGCGAATGGTCCGCGACGCTGATCGGAGCCTGAAGAAGCGCTGGGGCGTGCTGGCCTACTTCATCGCCGCTATCAAGAACCTGGGCCGGCCGCTGTCCCGGTTCCGCGTCACGGTGGACGGCGTCACGGTCTCCCGCCGCGCGCAGACGATTATGGTGGGCAACCTCGGTAAGATCACCGCCGGCCTGGAGCTGATTCCGGGGGCAGATCCGGCTGACGGCGTACTCGAAGTTACAGTGATCCGCGCGCGGGCCTTCCAGGATATCGCCCTGGTGCTGTTCCGGACGCTGTTGGGCCAGCACCAGAGTGACAACCTCACGGAGATCCGGCGGGGCCGCCACATCGTGATCGAGGCGGACCAGCCTCAGCCGATCGAGGTAGACGGCAACCACATCGGCAGCACGCGGCGCCTAGAGGTGACGGTGGAACCCGGCGCGTTGAAGATCCTTACCCCGGAACAGGCGCCGAGCCTGCTACCCGATCCGGCCGCGCTGATCGCGGAGGTCTCCAAGCCCCACTGGACGCCGCTATTTGCCGGCGTCGGCACCGCGGTCGTGCTCACCTTGCGTGCCCGGTCCATGCAGGCCCAGGGAGAGCGCCCCGACCTGGTGACGCGCCATCCGCTGCTGTCCGGGTTGGCA
>JAJFMS010000272.1 GCA_020696885.1 Armatimonadota bacterium
GACCGCGTCACCGGCAAGCCGCTCTTCCCGGTGCGCGAGGTGCCGGTGCCGGCTTCCGAGATCGACGGCGAGCAGGCCTCCCCCACCCAACCGGAGCCGGATCTCCCGGCACCGTATTCCATGCAGCTCGTGACCGAAGCGGACCTCTCCGACATCACCCCGGAGACGAAGGCGTTCATGCTGGAGAAGTTCCGGAAGCTCCGCTCCACCCGGAAGTACGAGCCGCCCACGCCCGAAGGAACTGTGACCGCGCCCGGCTATTTCGGCGGCGCGCCCTGGAGCGGCGCATCGTTCGATCCACGCACTCACACACTCTACTTCAACGCGAATGAAGAGCCGTCGATCATCGAGATGAACAAAGACGGTACCGGCGGGTTCTCGTACCAGTGGTTCCGGGACCAGAACGGTTACCCCGGCGTGAAGCCGCCGTGGGGCAAGCTGATGGCCGTGGACCTGGACACCGGCGCCTACCGGTGGACCTCCGTGCTGGGCTACTACCCGGAGTTGGTGGCCAGGGGCATCCCGCCCACCGGCACCCCGAACCTGGGCGGCTCGCTGGTCACGGCGGGCAATCTCCTCTTCATCGCGGCCACCAAGGACTCGCGGTTCCGTGCCTTCGACACCGATACCGGAAAAGAGTTGTGGCAGGCCACCCTCCCGGCCCCCGGCTACGCTGCGCCGTGTACCTATACGGTGGGCGGGAAGCAGTACGTGGTCATCGCGGCCGGCGGCGGCAAGTTCTACGGCAAGGAGACCGGGGACGCGTTCGTGGCGTTTGCGCTTCCTTCGGGAAGCGGGAGGTGACGGGTTGGGTGTTGGGCCTCGGGCAGTGCGAGGTGCGCGGGAGGGCCTCGACCGGAGTTCGGCGGTTCGCACTTCGGACTTCGTCGTTCGCACTTCGGCTGGGCGACCCGTGGGTCGGGGGCGCATAATCGTGGCACTACCCCGGCCAGGTGGTCCGGGGGCCATCGATTTCGATCACGCGAGGACGTCCGGGAATGCAATACACCAATCTGGGCCGCACGGGCCTGAAGGTCAGCCGGCTGTGCCTGGGGACCATGAACTTCGGTCCGCAGACCAGCGAGGCGGACAGCTTCGCGATCATGGACCGGGCGCTGGAGCAGGGTCTTAACTTCTTCGATACCGCCAACGTCTACGGGCGCGTGATCCGACGCGGCCTGACGGAGGAGATCATCGGGAAGTGGTTCGCCCAGGGCGGCGGGCGGCGCGAGCAGGTGGTGCTGGCCACCAAGCTCTACAACCCGATGGGCGAGTGGCCGAACCAGGGCCGCCTCTCCGCGCTCCACGTTCGCCGGGCGTGCGAGGATAGCCTGCGGCGGCTGCAGACCGACTACGTGGACCTCTACCAGATGCACCACATCGCCCGCGAATGTCCGTGGGAGGAGGTGTGGGCCGCGTTCGAGCTGCTGTTCCAGCAGGGCAAGATCATCTACGCCGGCAGCAGCAACTTCGCCGGCTGGCACATCGCGCAGGCGCAAGAGGCGGCGCGACAGCGGCACTTCCTCGGATTGGCGTCCGAGCAGAGCCTCTACAACCTCGCCGCCCGCACGGTCGAGCTGGAAGTGCTGCCCGCCTGTGCCGCCTATGGTCTGGGGTTCATCCCCTGGAGCCCCCTCGGCGGCGGCTTCCTGGGCGGTGCACTGCAGAAGCAGGCCGAAGGGCGACGGGCCTCCGACGCGATCCAGCAGCGGGTGGAGAAGAACCGGGCGCAGTTGGAAGCGTACGAGGACCGTTGCCGCGGCCTGGGTGAGTCGCCCGCGAACGTGGCGCTGGCATGGCTGCTGCGCAACCCGGTGGTGACTGCCCCGATCATCGGCCCGCGCACCGTGGAGCAGTTGGATGGCGCCCTGCATGCCCTCGACGTTCAACTGGATGACGAGGTGGCGAAGCAACTGGACGCGCTGTTTCCCGGTCCGGGAGGCACTGCGCCGGAGGCGTATGCCTGGTAGAACGGTCGCCGTTTCCCGGTGAGTAAAAGCGCCGGAAAATGGCAGCACAATTCTCGTTGTTGGGGCACCTTTACATCCGGCAGTGATGGGGCTGCCCGAATCCCGGTGAGGTAGTAGTTTTGCCTGCCTGGCTGAACAGCCGGTCCGCTCGCATCCTCGTCACCGCCGCTGCGGCGGCGGTGCTCCTCTCCGCGAGGGCAAATGCGGCGCCCGTCACGTACCACGTCGCCGGCACGGTGACGTCTACGGCGTTTCCGGACTACCACGTCCTTCCCGGAGTGGCCGCCGGCAGCTCGATCAGCGGCTCGATCACCTACAATCCGGTGGGAGACACGGTACAGGGGCCGCCCAGCGAGTTCGATCTCTACGTGGGCCAGCTCCGCTTCCGTTCGGGACCTGCCGGCGTGCGGATCACGGCCGGGAAGGAGAGCGGGCCAGCCGGCCCCCACTTCTCCCTTCAAAGTGCTGGAGCCGGCTCCACGGTCGCCAGTGATCCGCGGCTGCAGGATGTGTTCACTCTGATGGAGCTGCAGAACGGGGTCGGCACGTTGGGGATCAGCGGGCTATCCGGGCCGCCGGCTCCGGGGACGTTTGCGGAGCGGTTCGGGATCGGGGCCACGCTCGCCCTGGCGTCCTCGGATCTGGCGCCGGAGCCGGGCTCGCTGCTGCTGATGCTGCCGGGGCTCGCGGGGCTGGCGCTCCTGCGGTATCGCCGGCCCGCCAGGTAACCGGGGTTCCCGGATCGGAGGCTCCACCTCCGATCCGGCGGCCTCGACTATTCCTCGGGGTCGTCGTCTTCTCCGGCGCCGAAGTGCTGGCCCAGGGCCTGGCACACGTCCTGGCGCTCCACCTGCTGGCGCCCGGCTTCTCCCGCGAGCCGCCGCGCCAGGTCCTTGATCACCGCGGCCGTCGTAACCGGCAGCCCGTGCTCCACACCACGCAACTCCGCCAGAGCCTCTCCCGACCAGCGCGTCACTGCCATTCGGTTCTCCTTTCCGGTTGCCCGCGGGGTCCGACTCTCCCTCGGACCCGCATCAATCATACGGAGTGAACGAAGCCGTGCACTGTGAGAAGATCGATTGCAGGCGGCGGTGGCCGGATGTTAGGATGGATTGAGTCATCATCGTCGTGTAGCAGTTCACCGCAAAGGCGCGAAGAACGCCGAGGGCCGCAGAGTGGGGTGGCCGCAGATGAACGCAGATGGAGACTTACAAAGAACGGGACTGTGTCAAAGAACAGGGCGGCTTAACGCGTCCTGCCAACGCACCGCTCGCATTCCCATCGGCGTCCATCCGCGTTCATCTGCGGCTAAATCAGTCCCCAGAACTCGTGGGCTATCGCCGCAGCAGCGTGGTGGTGCCGACCACGGTATGGTCGGGGCGGACGCGGGTGACGGTGAGCGCTTTGCGGTCGTCGCTTACCTTCCACCGGAAGCGGAGCGGAGGCACGCGCCCGCCGCGGAACTCCAGGTAGCCGCCGCTCTCGCGCCACAGGCCGATCTGCTCACCGTGGGCGCCGGTGACGCCGGTGCCATTGGCGTTGATCACCACCACGAAGCTCTCCCCCACCCCTTCCCACGTCCCCAGGACCGAGGCCGGCGGAGTGGCCCACCGGCGCGACCGCCAGCGGGCCTCAAGATCGTGACGCGGCGCCACCGGCTGGATGGTCACGGCTGGTCGAGAGGCCCGGGCGGTAGCGCGGCCGGTGACCTCGCCGTAGAGCTGGATCACCCGGCTGGCGTACTCGCTGACGGCGGCCTGCGAAACCACAGCTTTCGGGTTCAGGTCGCGGCGGCGCGCCCCCAGGGCGCGGACGAGCGCGAGGTCGAGCGGCTCCCCTCTGGCGCTCTCTCGGGCCAACCGCCGGCCGAGATCGCGAGCGGCGGCGGCCACGACCGACCGCGCCGGACGATGGTTCGCGAAGACGCCTCGCTCGCCGGCGGACAGGTTGCGGAGTGAGCCCTCCGTGGCGAGCACTGCCAGGAGGAGCCGGGCATCCAGCCCGGTGGCGCGGCTCTCGCTGACGACCCGCTCGGCGAGGAAGCGCGCGGCCCGCGGCGACGCCTGGGGGCTGAAGAAGAGGACGGCCCGGGTGTAAGGCTCCAGCAGGCGCGGGGTCGGATCCGGAGCGATGGGCCGGGGTGGGGCGGCGGGTGGCGGTTGAAGCGCCTGCTCTTGCTGCCTTAATTCGTCCTCGAAGTCCCTGGCGTCGTCCTCGGCCACGAAGCTAACCAGCGCCAGCGTGTCGTTCACGGCGGATTTCGGGGGACGGCAGAGGAAGCGGAACTCCGGCCCGGCCGGGTTCGGCCGCCCGGAGGTATTCGAGCCATCCGGCAACTTGAACTCCTCCGGCAGCGGCATCCCCTCCGGCAGCACGATCCGCAGCCCCTTACGGCTGCCCGGCACCTGGGCCAGGAGCACCCAGCGGCCCGGCGGCCCCACGTTCGCTGCGATGCGACCGTGGATCTCGACCAGGTCGGCATCCTGGCTGTCGGCTAGCTCCTCGGCCGAGGTCACTCTCACGACCCTGGCTGCAGCACGCGCCTGGAAGTAGTCCGTCGCCTGCGGTGACGGAACTGCGCTCGCGGGGCTACAGAGCGCTAACGGTATCAGAACAGCCAACCAGCGCATCACACACCTCGGTGAGACCGTCCCGCGGGGAGCGTCTCGCTTGCCAATCGCTCTTTCTCCCTCTGACGCTGTAGGCGGCCTCCTGTTCGCCGATCCCGCTGCACCGACAGGCGGATGGGAGTGTGGCGATCCGGAGTGCATAGCGCCCCGCCGTTCGGGCTCTGCCTATTCCCGGACGGTTCCCCACGCCTTCTTCGCCCACGCGTCCATCGCCTGGTACCGGTCTTCCCAGGTGGTGTACATCGCCCCGACAACGCCGGGGACGTCCCGGGTAGCCACCAGCCATTCGGCCATGCGGTCCCCGCTTTCGTCGCCGTCATAGTAGCCGGCGAGGATCTGCTTCAGCCCCAGGTCCGCGAAGAACCTGGCGTTCTTGCCCTTGAGGCCCCCATGCCAGTTGACGATGCCGACGTCCGGATCCAGCCCCTTCCATGATCCGGCCAGCGACCCGTTCACCGCGTAATAGTTGTCGACCGCGTTGTGCATCGGGTCGAACATGTCGTTCCACACCCAGATGCCGGCATCCGGCCGCACGTCGCGGATGATCTGCGCCGCCTGCTTCACGTTCCAGGCCAGCAACTCTCCCGGCGTCTTGCCCTGGCCCTGGCAGAGCGCGCACCGGTTCATCACGCGCATCTCGTCGTGGGACATCAGGTACGCCGCCGGATGGAACAGGTCATTCGCCTGCTTCACCTCGGCGCGCCAGTCCTCCAGGACCTTCGGCTCACTGATGCAGCCGGTGAGCCGGTCTTCGTACACGATGACCGGATGGTAGTAGCTCACCCGCAGCCGCTCGCCGTCGGTGATCCGGGTGGCCATCGGTAGGCGGAGCTGCGGCGGTGTGTGGTAGGGCTGGTATGGGCGGAGCATCGGGTCGAAGATCCGGTCGTAGTCGCGGCCCTCCACGTAGGTGGTGCCGTTCTCCCCCTTCACGGTGACCGGACAGCCGGGTCGGCGGAGCACGTTCATCAACGCGATCTCCTCCACCGTCAGGTCGTCCCACCAGACCTTGCCGTCGCGGCCGCCCCAGGAGCCCAGGTAGAGCCGCACGCTGCTGTGCTCCAGGCTGTTGAAGACCACGTCGTACTGCTTCCATTCCTGGGTGCGGTCCACGTGGAAGGTCTGGAAGCTAACGGCGCGCCCGGTATCGGCGGTCAGCACCTTGACCTCCGGGTCCGCGGGGG
>JAJFMS010000273.1 GCA_020696885.1 Armatimonadota bacterium
CGCTGGAGTTCCGCTTCGGTCTTCACGGTGAGATCGTGCAAGCCTATACACCAGCGCGCTATCGAGCGTTGGACGGGACGTACGTGCCGACTCCCTGGACGTGCTCGTATGACCGGTACGTGCAGGTCGGTGACATGCGCGTACCCCTCGCGGCGGAGCTGGCGCGGGGGGGCCGGAAGGCTCACTCTCCTATTTCCGAGGGCAGTGGCCGCAATTCACCACCGGTTCTCACCCGGCGCAGGTGACCCCGGCGTGGCGCGCGGCGTGAATGCTCTCCTCCCTCTCCACGAAGGTATCGCCGAGTTCCACCGCTCGCTCCGACTTGATCCCCAGGTAGTTGCCGATCGACATGGAGAGCCCGTCGGCCGCCAGGTTGGCAAATCCGAAAGCGAGCACGACCACGGGGGGCAGGCGCGCTCCCTGAGCCCCTGCCACGACGGCGAAAGTGGTTACGCTGCCATCGTTCGCGGCGTAGACGATGTCCCGGATGTAGTGGCGGGCAAACGGCTCCCACTCGCCGGCCCTGGTGGTCGAACCTGGTGCCGAAGTGATCAGGCTCCGTGGGTGACGGGCGCCGAGGCTTTGCTGCGGAACAGCTTCCGTATCTCACCGAAGAGCAGGGGTGACCCGGACAGGAGGGCCGCAACCAGTAAGTCACGACCGCCAAGCGGCGCGGTGTGAAAGATCCGATTTCCGACCGGTGTGTGGAGCACTAACAGTTGGACCAAGGCCGAGAGGACGACGGCTCCGATCAGCGTGGGGTTACTCCAGAGCCCCAGGGTGATGAGGGAGTACCGGCTAGACCGGCAGTTGAACGCATGGGCCAACTGTGCGAAGGCCAACGTGCCGAACGCGAGGGTTTGCGCTTTCTTCAGGCCAAAGGCCACGGCCGGGTCTGACCAGAACGCGGGGTGTGCGAGTGTGTGTACCGCGGCCATCCCCGCCTTTCCCTGCGGAACGAGGCAAAACGAGTAGAGGCCATAGCAGTAGGCCGACAGCACGGCGAGGGTGATGAAGCCCCCGTGCCAGAGCACGTCGAGGACCAGCTTCCGGTCGAGCACCCCCTCCCCAGGATCTCGGGGCCGGCGCTGCATGATGTCGGGCTGGCGGGTTTCCACTCCCAACGCCAGCGCGGGCAGCCCATCGGTCACGAGGTTGACCCAGAGGATCTGCACCGCCAGCAGCGGCGGGGGCAGCCCGACCATGATCGCGAGGAAGAGGATCAGGACCTCACTGAAGTTGCACGACAGGAGGTAGAACACGAACCTGCGGATGTTATCGAAGATCCGCCGGCCCTCCTCCACCGCCGCTACCACGCTGGCGAAGTTATCGTCGGTGAGGACGATGTCGGCCGTCCCGCGGGCTACGTCGGTCCCGGTGATGCCCATCGCGACGCCGATATCCGCCTTCTTCAGCGCCGGGGCGTCGTTGACGCCGTCCCCAGTCATGGCCACGATCTGCCGACCCGCCTGGAGGGCGCTCACGATCCGGAGCTTATCGGCTGGCGAGACCCGCGCGTAGACGGAGATGGTCCCCACGCGTTCCCGTAGCTCGGGATCCGACAACTGCTGTAGCTCTCGCCCGGAGAGCATTTCATGGTCTGCCGCAGGGATGCCCAGCTCCCGTGCGACCGCCTGTGCGGTGGCGGCATGGTCCCCGGTGATCATCACCGGGCGAATCCCGGCCTCCTGGCAGCGGCGCACGGCATCGGGAGCTTCCGGGCGCGGGGGATCGATCATCCCGACCAGACCAACGAACACCAGGTCCCGCTCTACCAAAGTGAGATCTGCGTCTCCGGGTATCTGCGCCAGATCCCGGTAGGCAAACCCGAGGACGCGCAGCGCGGCCGCCGCCATCCGGTGATGCTCCTGGGCCAGGGCTTCCCGGTCTGCATCGGTCATCTCTCGGATGCCGGATGAGAGGTAGAGGTGTGTGCTGAGCTTCAGCACCTCCCCGGGGGCACCTTTCACCAGGAGGCGATAGCCCGCGTCAGGGAGCCGGTGCAGGGTCGCCATGCGCTTGCGATCCGCATCGAAGGGAATCTCACGCACCCGAGGGAGCCGTTCTTCCAGGGTGGAGCGGAAGACACCGACGTCTGCCCCCAGGTGTAACAGCGCCGTCTCGGTCGGATCACCCACGCTGCTGCGACCGTCTGCGCTCTGTCGGAGCAGAGCATCGTTGCAGAGCACCGCTACTTCGAGGAGTTGCCGGAGGCTATCGTCCACTTCCTGGCTCGAACCGAGGGACACCTCGCGTCCGCCCGCCCACACCTGGCGAACCGCCATTACATTCTGCGTGAGGGTGCCGGTCTTATCGGTGCAGATCACGGTAGTAGCACCCAACGCCTCGACGGCGCTCAAGCGCCGGACGATCACGTGCCGCCGTACCATCTCCCGGACTCCGAGAGCCAGGACCACGGTTACGATCGCGGGCAAGCCTTCCGGAATTGCCGCTACCGCCAGGCTGACGGCAGTTAGCAGCATCGCTAACGGAGGAATACCGCGGAATACCCCGGCCAGGAAGACTACCCCGCAAACGCCGAGCACCAACAGTGCCAGCGATTTCCCCAGCCTCTCCAGTTGGCGCTGGAGTGGCGTCTGCTCTTCCTGGATGTCGTTGAGCATCTGCGCGATGCCGCCTACCTGGGTGTGGGTGCCCGTCGCCACGGCGAGCCCGCGTCCCCGGCCCGATGCAACGATCGTGCCGGCAAAAGCCATGTTCACCTGCTCGCTGGCAGATGTCGCCGCGTCGAGCACCTCCGTGGCGCTCTTGGTTCCGGGAACCGATTCGCCCGTAAGCGCTGCCTCGTCGATCCGTAGATTCACGGCTTCGACCAGACGCAGGTCGGCCGGCACGGAATTCCCGGCTTCCAGCAGGACCAACTCTCCCGGGACGACCCCTGCGGCCGGGATGTCCTGGGCCAGTCCGTCGCGAACGACACGCGCGTTCGGAGCCGCTGACCGTTTCAACGCCGCCAGCGACTGCTCAGCTTTGCTCTCCTGAACGACGCCAAGCACCGCGTTAAGGATCACGATCGCCAGGATGACGAGCGCGTCCACGGTTTCGCCCACCGCCAACGCGAGCACGGTGGCGGCCAGGAGCACCCAGATTACTACGTCCTTGAACTGCTCCGCCAGCCGCTGCGACCAACTGCGTACCCGGTCGGAGCGGAGCTCATTGGGCCCATGCTGCTCCAGGCGAGCCTGCGCCTCGACGGCCCTCAGGCCCTGCTGGCAGTCGACCTCCAATGCGATGGCCGCAGCTTCGGCGGAAAGGGTGTGCCAGCCGGCGGAGTTGTGGGTCAGTTGGCTCATCCTTCGGTTACCAGATGCCGTGCCTCGCCTTCTTCGAAGGCGCTCACACTCTGCAGCGTCGCCTCCGCGATGTTCTGCATGGCCTCGCTGGTAAAGAACCCCTGGTGCACCGTGACCACCACGTTCGGTAGGGTCAGCAGCTTCAGGAAGGCCTCGTCCTGCGTCAACCGCGGCAGCCGATCTCTTTGGAAGGGGTCTGCATCTTCTTCATACACGTCTACGCCGAGGTATCCGACCTGCCCGGCGTTCAGGGCGCTGATCACGGCTGGCAGATCCACCAATTCTGCCGCACTCGTGTTGATCAGCATCACCCCGGGTCTTATCCGGCAGAGAGCTGCGTCGTCGATCAGGTGGTGAGTCTCCGGCGTCAACGGGCAGTGAAGGGTCACAATGTCGGAGGTGGCGAGCAGCGTCTCGAGACATGAATACTGTACGCCGAGCTCCACCAGCTCTGGGGACGGATGCGGATCATGGGCGAGGACCTGACACTCAAACCCACGCATGATCCGGGCCACGATGCCTCCGACCTTACCAGTGCCGATGATCCCCACCGATCGGCCGCAGAGGTTATGTCCCAGAAGACCGTCCAGGTCAAAATCCCACTCCGACACCGGGTTGTACGCGTGGTGCAACTTGCGGTTGAGGGTCAGGATCAGCGCCACCGTGTGTTCCGCCACTGCGTGAGGGGAATAGGTGGGAATTCTCGCTACCTCGATCCCCAGCCGGCGGGCGGCCGAGAAGTCCAGGTCCTGGGAGTCAACACACCGCAGCGCCACCAGGCGAGTTCCGCCGGCGGCGAGGACCTCCAGCACCGCAACCTCCACTCGATCATCGATGGAGACACAGACGGCTGGAAAACCAGCTGCCAGGGGAGCCGTCTCCGGGGTCAGGCGCGGCTCCAGGAAGGTGAGCTCGTGGCCGTAGCGGTGATTCGCGGCCTCCAAGAAGATACCCTCATACGGCTTGCTGCTGAACACGGCTCTTCGCATCCTGCTCTCCTCACAGCCTCGGGGTGCTGAGAACAAAAACCCTCGCCCGCTTCACAGTGGATGCGGGCGAGGGCAGAACTTGGCCCCAGGTCCGAGGGCGGCTCGCAGGGTCGCCGGGACCGGATCTGCGGTTGTCATGGTTCAGGACGGCGCGGCGAGCCGAGATCGTCGCACCCTTTTTCGATTGTTCCGAATGGGCGGCAAAACTGAGGGTGGACAAACTATTGTGGGGCGTCTATACTCTCGCTAGATCAAACATTCGCGCGAGCTGCCGCCCCTGACTGCCGGCACCCGCAGGCCTTGAGCGCCGCTCCGATCCAGCATCTACCATGCGATCGGCGGTGCTTTTGTGTTTTTTGGTCAGCGCTTTGAGCTCCCTCCGCCGGGCGAAGAGAGCGACTGGACCGGCAACGGACCGCGACAACTGAACAGTCCCGCCACGGCCACGCGCGCCGCTGCGGGTAACGGGCCATGACCGCCCGGGTAGCAGGTTCCTCCATTGAGGGGCTGCTACCCGGGCGTTTCTTTGTTCTGGGGAAGACCATGCAGCACTCGACCACCGTATCGCAGCAGACTCCGAGCCACGAGATGGCGCCACTTCTTCGCCGCTGCGGCGAAGGAGACCCGGCGGCCTGGGACCGCCTCCTGACCATCGTGCGCCGACTGGCGCTGGACCTCGGGCGGTGGAAGTACCGCCTTGTCCAGGAAGACGCGGAGGATCTGGCGCAGGTGGTCCAGGTCCGCGTGGCGCAGCGGTTACCGCAGCTCCGGGATCCCGGCGCGTTTCCGGGGTGGGTGCGGCAGTTGACCCACCATGCGGCAGTAGACGTATTGCGGCGGCAGCGCGCGTGCCTCTCGCTGGATGAGCCGCTCCCGGCCGCCGATACCGCCGCGGTGATCGAGACCGAGGAGCGTTATGACCAGATCGTGCTGCGAACGGACCTGGACCGGGCCCTGGCACGCCTCCCCGCGCACTACCGTGAGCCGATCGAGCTCCACCTGCTGGAAGGGATGCCGCAAGATGAGGTGGGACGCCTGCTGGGTCGTCCGCGCAGCACGGTGGCCAGCCAGATTGAGCGGGGACTTCGCCGTCTCCAGCGCACGCTGGCTCCTGCGATGGCCGGTTAGGGAGTCTCCTCCGGGGGCATTGCTTTCCGGGCCAGCACCCGGCATTCGGCTAGCGAACTGGTGAGCTCGAAGCCCCGGCTTTGCAGAATGGCGAGCATCCGGGCGTTAGCCGGCGTGGTCTCCGCGGTGATGGAGTCGACTCCCCAGTCGGTGGCGATTTCCAGACACGCATCCGTAAGTCGCTCCCCGAGCCCCTGGCCCTGCCACTCGTCAACCACCAGCAGCGCCAGTTCTGCGGTGCGGCGGTCGGCTGCGGCCACCAGCCGGCCTACTCCGATGAGTTGCCGGCCGCTGGAGGCCTCCAACTCCGCCACGAGCGCCATCTCTCGATCGTA
>JAJFMS010000274.1 GCA_020696885.1 Armatimonadota bacterium
GGTGTAGAGCGGCTCCAGCATCAGCACCATCGGGTAGCGCGTGATGTTCTTGCGCGCCATCTCCATCTGGTGGCGCCCCTGATCCGTCATGATGTGGAGCGGAAATCTCATCGCTGCGTTACCTGTTCCATTCAGCTCTGGATGAGCTCTAGCTGGCGGGCGTACATCCCCAGTGCGAACACCGGGAAGTACTTACAGTAAAGGTGGTACTTCAAGTAGAAGACCTTCGGGAAACCGGTGCCGGTGAACCACTCCTCGTCCCAGGAGCCGTCCTGGTTCTGGGTGCGCATCAGGTAGGCCACGCCCTTCCGGACGCTGTCACTGTTCACGAGGCCGGCGGAAATGAGCCCCATCAGCGCCCAGGCCGTCTGGGAGGGCGTGCTGGGTCCCTGGCCCCGCAGGCTCGGATCGTCATAAGTGCGGCAGCTTTCACCCCAGCCGCCGTCCTCGTTCTGGTGGTCCACCAGCCATTGGGCCGCCTTGCGAATGTACGGCTGGTTCATGTCCTCGCCGATCACCGCCAGGCCCTTCAGCACCTGCCAGGTGCCGTAGATGTAGTTGACGCCCCAGCGGCCGAACCAGGCGCCGTCCTCTTCCTGGTCGCTCTTGATGAACGTGATCGCCTTCGCGATGCGCGGGTCACTGGTATCGTAGCCGTAACGGGCCAGCATTTCCAGCGTCCGCCCGCTGATATCGGCGGTGGGCGGGTCCAACATCGCGTTGTGATCGGCGAACGGGATCTGCGTGAAGACCATCCGGTCGTTGTCCACGTCGAACGACGCCCACCCGCCGTCGCGGCACTGCATCGCGAAGACCCACTCGATGGCGTCTCGGGAGACCTTCTGCTTCTGCTCTTCGTTCGGCAGCCGGGCGCCGTCCAGCGCCATCAGCACGGCCACGGTGTCGTCCACGTCCGGGTAGAACTCGTTCGCGTACTCGAAGTACCAGGCCGCCACCGGCGCGTTGGGCCGCTTGACGATCCAGTCGCCCTTCTCCCGGATCCGCCGCTCGAACAGCCACTCGCATGCCTGAACCAGCGCGGGATCGTCCGGCGCCATGCCGGCCGCGGAGAGGGAGATGGAGCAGAGCGCCGTGTCCCAGACCGGAGAGACGCACGGCTGCAGGCGCAGGGTGTCCCCTTCCTCGATCTCGAACGCTTCGATCTCCTGCCACTGGCCGCGCACTTCCGGATGGTCGTCCGGGTAGCCGAGGCAGCGCATCGCCATCAGCGCGTTCACGATCGGCGGGAAGATGGCGCCCAGCCCGCCGCTCTTGCGGAACCGCTGGACCATCCACGTCTCACACGCCTTCAGAGCGCGCTTCCGCCAGGGAAGCAGCTTCCGCTCCTCGCAGAAGTGCATGCAGCGGTCGATCGTGAGGAAGAAGTTCCGCCAGCAGATCGGCTTGGGCGAGCCCTTCAGCCGCAGGTGCTTGCCGTGCCGCCCCCCGATGAACAGCTCGTCGATGTTCACCGGCAGCGGGCAGCTCGGCCGGAAATGCGACAGTATCGCCAGCGGCACGATGATGGTGCGGGACCAGGACGAGAGCTCGTACAGGTTCAGGTAGAACCAGCTCGGCAGCAGCAGCAGCTCCGGGGGAACCACCGGGCAGCCGTCCCAGTCATACTGGCCGAAGATCGAAAGGTAGATCTTGGTGAAGGTGTTGGCCGCAGTAATACCGCCGCCCGCCAGGATCACCTCGCGCGCCTTCACCAGCTCCGGATGGTCCGCCGGGAGACCGGCGAGCTTGAGAATCAGGTACGCCTTGACCGAGGAGCTGATCTCCGCCGGACCGCCGGGATAGATCCCCCAGCCACCCTCGGGCCGCTGCACCTTGCGGAGGTAGTTAGCGAGCTTTCGGAGACGATCCTCATCGAGGCATCCCATGAAGTAGCGCAGTAGCGCGTACTCGGACTCGAGGATCGTGTCCCCCTCCAACTCCCCCACCCAGTGTCCGTCCGGGCGCTGGATTGAAAGCAGGTAGCTCCGACCTGCTTCCAGGGCGCCGAGGACGTTCGAACGGAAGGAAGCAGAGGAACCGGCTGGCTGATCGTTCAGAGTCGCAGAAGCGGCGTTGATGTCAGTCTGGGTCCTTCTCATGCCTGGCTTCGAAAGCGTGCTTGGTCCGGTTCAACCGGGGGATGACGAGGGATTACGGGGGCGGTGACGAACGTGTCGGTGAGTTGTCGCACGACGACCAAATTGTTAGGGGAGCGGTATGTCGCTTGCTGCCGTCGGCGCTTCCTACAGCGTATCACAAGCCGCCTGAGCCAGCAACACCGTGCCGGTTTGCTATCCGTCGTATGAATCGGGCGACTTCCAGGAACAACCGGTGCACCGGGCCGCAACAGCGGCGCAACGCCCAGCACCAAGCAACTTGAGTCCGTATTCCCTATGCTTGCTGCTCTGCTGGTACTAACCATAGTCGTCTGGCTCGGCGCTGTCCTCTATTCCCTGGGGCAGCCGCGTTCAATCGTCCGGCGCCGAAATCCCTGGATCGCCCTCCTGGCGGTCGCGACGGCGGCCGGGCTATCGGTACTTACGTACCGGGAGAACCAACGGACGCAGGTCCGCACAAAGTTCCAGCAGCACTATCACGCCGCCCTCGACGAGCGGAACCGGGGGAACGTGGAGGAGGCGGAGCGGCAGCTCCGGCAGGCCGAACAGATCATCCCGGGGCGACCGGAAGTGCAGAAGGAGCTGAAGGAGCTGCAGCAACCCCGCGCTCCCGCGGAGAAGCGGGTACAAACGAAGGCGACCCAGGTGGACCGAACGGCCAAGCCGGCGCCACCGCCCACGACGGGGACACCGCCGCCGGACGAGAAGCGGCCCGGGGAGCAGCCGAAGCCGCTGGCGCACCTCGCCAGCCCGTTCGAGATCATCCACTATGCGCTGGAGGCGACCCTGGACCCGGCGAAGCACACGCTGGACGCCGTCGCCACCATCCGCGTCAAGTCGCGCGGCGGCGAGGTGCGCCAGCTGGACTTCAGCCTGCACCCCGAGTGCAAGCCGTTCGACATCCGCGTGGACGGCCGGCCGGAGCGCTTCACGCACGTGAACGACCTGCTCTCCGTCTTTGCTTCCCGGGCCGTGGATTCCAGCCGCGAGTCGGTGGTGACGGTGAACTATCGCCGTGCGGGCGAGGCGGTGATGGGCAGCGGCGCGGGCCTGATCTCGCCTGGGGGCTGCTACTTCATCTCGGAAGCACGCTGGTACCCGGCCACCGGCGAGCTGGATTTCCGGGCTCCGGTGCGGGTGAAGGCCACCGTTCCGAAAGGCTACACGGTAGTGTCCGTCGGCGCCCTGAAGCAGGTGACCAGGGCCGAGAAGACCACCACCTTCCTCTGGGAGACGGACCGGTACGCCTCCATGGTGTCCCTGGCCGCCGCGAAGTACGTGCAGCAGGCCACCACCGTCGCGGTGCCGGGGGCCGGCGGCAAGGCGGCCGGCAAGGCGACGCCGGTCACGTGCTACACCTTCGCCGAACACCGGGATAAGGCGCCGTTCTACCTGAAGGAGGCCGCCGCGATCGTGCGGTTCTACGAGCGGCGCTTCGGTCCCTACCCCTATGAGAAGCTGGCGGTGGTGGAGATTCCGCTCTTCCCGGGCGGCTACGGCACCACCTCGTTCGTGATGCTGCTGGATAAGAGCTTCGAAGTGGCGAAGACCGACCCGTTTACGCGCGAGTTCCTGGCCCATGAGATCGCGCACCAGTGGTGGGGCAACATGGTGTTCCCGCAGGGGATGGGTGCCGCCTGGCTGAGCGAGGCGTTTGCAAACTACAGCGCCTGGATGTACGCGGAAGCGCTCAGCGGGAATCCACGCCTGCTCCAGAAGCGGGTGTCCAAGGCCACCGGCGACTATTTCGAAGCTGCGCGGGTCCAGGGCGACCAGCCGATCGGTGAGGCGGACCCCTACCAGCCGGTAGGCGCCAAGCAGGAGATCATCTACGAAAAGGGGGCGGTGATCCTCCACATGCTCCGCCAGCAGGTCGGCGACGTGGTCTTCCGGCGGATTCTCCGGAAGTTCGCGGACGACTACCGTTTCGGCAAGGCAAGCATCGCGGACTTCCGCAAGCTGGTGAACGCGGAGGCCGGCGTGCCGCTCGACTGGTTCTTCGACCAGTGGCTCGGCCGCAAGGGCGGGATGGAGCTGACCTACTCGTTCGAGACGCGGCCCCTCAACAAGCAGCAAAACGAGGCGGTCCTCACCGTTACCCAGGCGAAGCCGGCCTATCATGCCAAAATGAAGGTCGTGCTCCAGGTGGAGAACAACGTGGAGACCCGCGAGATCGAGCTGACCGGCGAGCAGCAGGAGTTCAAGTTCCCGGTGAAGGGGAAGCTGCAGAGCGTGCTGCTGGACCCGGAGAGCGCCTACCTGATGCGGCCGCCCCGCTGGATCGTGCCGGAACCCACCGCCGCCACCGGCGGTTAAGGGAGACCCCTGATGTCCCGGATGACCGCCGAAGAGGTCCGCGCCTGGAAAGACCGCTGGAAGCTCGTGAACCAGCGGGAGATCGAAGAGCTGCGCAACACGCCGGTGGAGAAGAAGTTCCGGCAACTCGTGCAACTCCACGAGGCCGGCAAGCGGAACGGCTGGCTGGAACGCTCTGATGAAGACCTCCGGGAGATCGAGCGCGTTCGCGCCATCTGGATCAAGCTGAAGAGTAACTACAGGTAGCCCCAACCAACCATGATCCTTTCCGACCGCACCATCCGAAAACTGCTGGCCGAAGGCCGGATCGCCATCGATCCGCTCGAGGAGAAGTTCATCCAGCCGGCCTCCGTAGACGTCCGGCTGGACGACACGTTCCTCGTCTTCCGGCGCCATACGTCATCCGACATCGACCCGTGGAACGTGAGCGATACCCTGATGGAGCGCGTGAGCGTGAAGGAAGGCGACCCGTTCATCCTCCATCCCGGCGAGTTCGTGCTCGGCACCACGCTGGAGCGGCTGACGCTGCCGGACGACATCGTGGCGCGCATCGAGGGGAAGTCGTCCCTGGGGCGGCTCGGGCTGCTGATCCACGCCACCGCGGGCTTCGTGGATCCGGGCTGGACGAACGGCCAGATCACGCTGGAGCTGAGCAACGTCGCGCCGCTGCCGATCCGCCTCTGGCCCGGCATGAAGATCGCGCAGCTTTCGTTCATGCAGATGGACCAGGCCGCGGAGCGCCCCTATGGTCATCCGGAGCTGGGCTCGAAGTACCAGGGACAATCCGGCCCGGTCGCCTCCAGGTATCGCGACAACGTTCGGGACGATTCGTAGGCAACGGGTGGAGTGGTCCGTGGGTGGTCGTGCCTGGCCCGTACGTCCCGCTCGCGCATCCGGCCTGGAGCGGAGCGAAGGATCTCGCACCGGGCGTGGCGTCTCTTGGAACCGGTGTACGTGCGAGGGCAAGATCCTTCGCTGCGCTCCAGGATGACAAGTGCGGTTGAAGTGGCCTCGCGCCACCCCCGAACTGGCAGTAGAGATGCCCGCACACCGAACGACTTACGAGTAAGGAGTTGCCCTGGGGATGAACGAAGAGATCGCCACGAACGTCGGTCCCGCGAAGCTCGACATCGCCTACGAACGGCTCGGGGCACCGGATGCACCGCCGGTGCTGCTCATCCAGGGAGTAGGAGCGCAGTTGGTGGCCTGGCCGGATGGCTTCTGCACGGCCCTTGTGGAGCGCGGGCTGCAGGTAATCCGGTTCGATAACCGGGACGTGGGCCGGTCGACCCATCTCTCCGAGGCGCCCCCGCCGGACCTGCCGGCGGTGCACCGTAGGGCTGCTGGATGCGCTGGGCATCGACAGCGCCCACCTGGTCGGCGCCTCCATGGGTGGCGCCATCGCCCAGACGGTAGCCATCGAGCATCCGCACCGGGTCCGGTCGCTCACCTCGATGCTCTCGACCACCGGCAACCCGAAGGTAGGTCAACCGAAGCCGGAAACATTGACAGCCGTCTTCGGCGGCCCACGCCCGGTCACTCGTCAGGACGTAATCGACCAGCATGTCCGGGCCTTCGACATCTTGGGATCTCCTGGATTCCCCACGCCGCCAGCCGAAGTCGCTGAGCGCGCCGCCTGCGCCTACGACCGGGGCTACGATCCGATAGGCGTGGCCCGGCAAGCGATCGCGACGGTGGCATCAGGAGATCGGACCAAGCGCCTGCGCCACCTGGACCTACCAGCGCTGGTGATCCACGGCCTCGACGACGTGTTGTGCGACGTGAGCGGCGGTCACGCCACCGCAGCGGCGATCCCCAACGCGAAACTGGTGCTGATCGAGGGCCTGGGGCACAACCTGCCGCCCGGGGTCCGGCTGCAGATGGCGGAGCAGATCGCGGAGATCGTGCGCGTGGGCGAGGCGCGAGTGTCCAGCCGGTAGGCGGCGGGCGCTTCACGATGACCGCAAAGACGGGGCTCGAGTACCCCGAAGGATGACCATGGCTACCACACCCTCTGAGGAACCGGATCCGGAATTCGCGGCGTTGCTGGAGGAGTTCCAGCGCGCGCACGAGCGCGGCGACGTGGAGGAGCAGCAGCGGATCGGGATGGAGTGCATGGTCCGCGCCGCGGCCCGGGCGGAGACGGAGCCGAGCGAGGGCCTCCGCCTCCAGATGGAGGCGCACGAGCACGAGAACCAGCAAGATTGGGATGCCGCCGAAGCGGCGCATCTCCGGGTGCTGGCGCTGGCCGGCGCCGAGAACCAGGCTCCGGCACTGTTCAAGGCGCACCAGGACCTCGCCTCGTTCTACTCGCTGCGCGATCGCCGTGAGGAAGCGCTGGAGCATGCCCGCGCCGCGCTGGCCGCGGCCCGGGGCGCGGAACTGGACATCCTGACGATGATGGCGCTGGAGTCGCTCG
>JAJFMS010000275.1 GCA_020696885.1 Armatimonadota bacterium
CTCGCCGGAGACGCGGGTGTTGAGGCCGAGTGGCTTCAGGTAGTCCTCCTGCACGTACGTCTTGTACGGCTTGCCCGAGATTCTCTCCACCAGCAGCGTCCAGAGTCCGAACCCGTGGTTCGAGTACGAGGAGCCCTTGCCCGGTTCGTAGATGAGCTTGCGGGTGGCCAGGAAGTGCTTGTGGGTCTGCTCGTAGGTGACGTTCGACTCGCTGACCTTGAACATCCTGGCGGCGCCTTCGGTGTCCCCGCCCCCGTTGAAGCCGGCGCGATGGTCCAGCAGGTTCTGGATGGTGATCTTGCCGTACCAGGAATGCCAATCCGGCACGGGGACCGCGGGCACCTTGTAGTCGTAGTGGTGCAGGTACTGGTACAGCCGGGTCGTGGTGCCGGAGCTCGCCTTGCCGTAGCCAAACCAGGCATACACGTGGTTGTTCGAGGCGATCCCCATCCCCCGCACGTTGTAGGCGGTGCATCCGGACCCGTATTCGTAGTCCACGGCCTTCGGCGCGTGGTAGTAGTCGAAGTCCTTCGAGGTTCCGGAGCTGACCGTGGCGTCGTCGTACCACACGTACACGTGGTCGTCCGACTTCGAGATGTCGATCCCGACGATCTCGCCCATCGTCTTGCCGGAGGGGAGCTTCACGGCATCTTCGGACGGGCCTCGGACGGCGTCGAAGTCGGTGGGGGTGCCGATGGAGAGCTTGCCGTCGTCGTACCACACGTATACCTGGCCGCCCTTGCTGATCCCGATCTCGCGGACGTCGATCGGCTTCTTCCCGGCGGGAAGGGTGTAGGGCTTGGGTGCGGCATACTGGTCCAGCTTGTTGGTGGCGCCCACGCTCATCGTCCCGTTGCCGTACCAGGTGTAGACCTGATCCTCCGCGTTGATCGCGATCCCCACGATCGGCGTGAACCGCTTCACCGCGACATCCGCGTTGCTGTAGAAGCCGTTCCCCAGCACGCCGTTGTCCCCGTAGAGGAGCTTGGTCTTCGGATCGATGCCCTTCGCCTTCATCAGCTGGAAGGCCGAGGGCCCGGTGATGGCGGCCTTGGTCACGCTGCCGATCCGGATGCGAGAGGTGTCGGTCATCGGCGTCTTCGTGGAGGTGTTGGCGTAGCCGTAGCCCTTGCTGAAGATGAGCCGGCCCTGCTGCGTCACCGCCACGGTCATCCCGGGCAGCTTGCTCTTGGTGATCAGGTCCTTCACCATCACGTCGACCTTGCTCTCGAGCGGATCCCAGGCGCTGCCCTGGGAGGGTACGCTGCCGCCAGCCGAAGCGGACAGTCCGGCGCCGAGGGTGGCGATGCCGACTAGCAGGATTCCGGCCGTGCGGCGGGAGGCCGCGGCGGCGTTGCGAGGTCGGGGATGTGCCTTCATTGAAGTGGTCCTTTCTCAGATCGATCGGGTCTGTGTGGGCACCAGGAGCGTGCCCTGCGAGTTGTTGAAAGCAATATCCCACGGCGGCGTTGGGCGATCGTCTAACGCTCCGTCTCTTTTCCGTTTTTCTTTCGTCTAAATTCCGTGACGGCTCTCCACCCTTTGTAGGAAGGTTCGCTCCGACCGGTCCGCGAATTCGGGGAATGAACGCCCGTTGACCAGGAACTCGCGCCGGCCCGGTACTGCTCCTCCCTCCCGACTGGACCCTGTCGCGATGAACACCTCTACCGGACCGAAGTTTCAGATCCGGCTGCTCGGCGGCATCGGCGTTCGGCGCATCCATGATGCGGACGGCTCGGAGATCGAGGTTCGCTCTCGCGGCTCGACACTGCTGCTGGCGCGCGTCGCCCATCCGCCGGGGCAGGTGCTCCGCCGGGAAGCGCTGATCGACGCCCTCTTTCCGGAAGAAGCACCGGATACCGGGCGAGCCCGGCTGCGGCAGTATCTCTACCTGCTGCGCCACGAGCTGGAGCCGCTGGGCGTCCCCAGTGACACGTGGCTGCTGGCGGAGCGGGAGACGATCCGACTGGCGCCGGGCGCGGTCATCACGGATGCCGGGGAGTTTGCGGCGCACGTGGAGCGTGCGCGCCGGGGCGGCTCACCTGCGGAGCGGGCCGCGCATCTCCAGGCGGCGATGGCGGTCTACGGCGGGGAGTTCTTACCCGGGCAGTTCGACGATTGGGTCCTGGCCCAGCGGGAGCGGCTGAACGAGCTGTACGCGGGCGCTCTCTGCGACCTCTCGTCCGCGCTCCTGTCGCTGGATGAGCTTCCGCAGGCGCTGGAGTGCGCGCGCCAGGCCGTAAGCGTGGACCGGCTGCGTGAGGAGTCCCACCGGGCGTTGATGCGGGCCTTCGCCGCTGCCGGTCGCCCGTCGGATGCGGAGCGCCAGTTCCGGGAGCTGGAGCGCCTGCTGCGGGAAGAGCTGGGCGTGGGCCCTTCGGCCGCGGCACGTCACCTGCGGGAAGAGATCCGGTCGGGCGAGGTTGCGCCTGCCGCGCCGGCGCCTGCCGTGATGCCGCCAGCCGCTCCGCTCGCACCGGAGCCGCCGGCTCCTCCAACCCCGGCTGGCGGCGTTCCGCGAGCGGGGTCGTCTCCTGCTCGGAAGGTTCGCCTGCCGCAGCCGTGGACCCGGTTCTATGGTCGCGTGGAGGAGCTGGCGCGGATCGAGCGGTGGCTAGTGGGCGAGGTAGGCCCGTCTGCGGCTCCGGCGCCTCTCGTCACGCTGACGGGACCGGGCGGCGCGGGCAAGACCCGGCTCGCGCAGGAGCTTGCCCACCGGCTGGACCGCTGGTTCGGTGGAGCGGTCTGGTTCGTGTCCCTGGAGACGGTCACCGACTCCCGTGGGTTCCTGGATGCGATCGCTCAGGTGCTGGACCTTCCGCACACCGTAGACGCTCCCGCAGAGCTGATCGCGGAGCGCCTCCGGAAACATCCGGCCTCCCTGTTGGTGCTGGACAACTTCGAGCACCTAGTCTCGATCGCCGCGCTGGAGGTGCAGGAGCTCCGGGCGCAGGTTCCCGGGCTCGCGTGCCTGGTGAGCTCTCGTCAGCGGCTTGGGGTGCGCGGCGAACAGGAGCTGGTGGTCACGCCCCTCCCGGTGCCGCGGGAGAGGCCCGCAGCGCCGGAGCTGCCGGCGCCCGGCACAGACGCCGGTAGAGCCGCCACCGCCCGTCCCGACTCCCCGGAGTGCCTCCTCAGCTATCCCGGCGTTCAGCTTTTCGTGGACCGGGCGCAGGCGGCTCGGGCCAGCTTCCGCCTGACCGCGGAGAACGCCGAGCAGGTAGCGGCGATGTGCCGGCGGTTGGACGGGCTTCCGCTAGCCCTGGAGCTGGGCGCGGCGTGGCTGGCGGTGCTTTCCCCGCAACAGGCATTGGACCGGCTTTCCCAGGGGCTCGCCCCGCTGGTAAGCCGGGACCAGGATACGCCGGAGCGCCATCGGAGCCTCCAGGCTGCGCTGGACAGCAGTTACCTCCTGCTTCCACCGGAGCACCAGCGGCTGTTCCGCCGGCTGGCCGTGTTCCGCGACGGCTGGACGCTGGAAGCTGCCGAAGCGGTGTGCGGTGAGCTGCTGCCCGGCGGATCCGTGCTGGAGGCGCTGGCGCTGCTCGCCGGGAGGTCACTGGTCCAGGTGGAGGACCGCGGCGACAGCATGCGCTACCGGCTGTTGGAGACGATGCGCACCTACGCCGCCTCGCGCGCCGCCGAAGCGGGCGAGGCGTCTGCCGCCGCAGTCGCCCACGCGCGCTATTACCATTCGCTGGCCCTCGCCCACCAGGCAGGGTTCGTCCGTGCCGGACGCGGAGGCGGCGCGGACGTGGTGGAAGCAGACCTGGAGAACGGTCGAGACGCGCTGGGATGGCTGTGTGGCAATGCCGAGGCCCAGCAGCAGGCGCTGGAGCTGGCCGCCGCGCTGGGCAGCTTCTGCTGGATCCGCGGGCGTTGTGCCGAAGGCGGTATCCTGGTGGAGCGTGCCCTGGCGGACTGCTCTCAGGAGCCGACCCGCGCCCGGCTGGAAGCCTACCGCGCTGCCGCCTGGCTAGCTCGGGTCCGTGGGGACGACACGCGGGCCCTGGAGCTGCTGCTGGAAGCGCGCGCCATCGCCAACGCGTTGAACGATCTCCGGACGGTGTTCGCCGTGGCGAATAGCCTGGCGGGCGTGCTATTGGACCGGCGCGAACTGGAAGCTGCCGAGCACTGGATCCGTGAGTGCGAGGTGGCCAACCAGACCCTCCAACTCCCCTACCTTACGCTGCTGACCGAGTTCCGCATCGGCACCTGGGCCGACCGTGCGAATGAGCTAACGCGCGCCCGGCAGGCCCTGGAGCGGTGCGTGGCGCTCGCTCGGGAACAAGGGCATCCCCGTCACCTGGCGGATGCCCTGGCGTCGCTGGGCTGGACCTACCGCAGGGAAGATGCGGCGCGCGGGGTCGAGCTACTGCGGGAGGGCTTGAAGCTCCACCGCGAGATCGGCCAGGCGCCCATGGTAATCGAGTCGCTGATCTACATGGGGGCGCTGGAGCTGGTACGCGGGCACCCCGCTGGGGCGGTGCGGAGCCTGAGGGAAGCCCTGACGGGCAGCGTGGAGATGAACCAGCGAGCGTTTTCGGCCGGCGCCATGGGCGGGCTCGCGGCAGCGGAAGCCGCGGATGAGCGCTGGGAGCGCGCCGCACTGCTCTTCGGGGCGCTGGAGTCGCTGGATCAGTCGCTCGGAGGGCTGCCTGCGGACCTGCGCGACCTGCTCTCGCTGGAAGTGATCGCGTCCGCCCGCGCTCGTGCCGCCGCGGAGTACCCCGAGAGCTGGCGGCAGGGAGCCGAGATGCCGCTCGGCCTGGCGATCTCCGTAGCCCAGGGCGAGCCGCTGACCACCTCTTCGGCCGGAATGGCTCACGCCCCGTCCGGAAGGCACTCGCTACCGCACGGGCGTCCGGATCGGTGAGGGGTAGGGGGGGTGTGGCGGTACGGGAGCAGAAGGCGGCGCTCCGCGCCGACTCCCACACCTCCACACCTCCACACCTCCACCCCCTACGCGTTACTCGTCATCTGCCCCTTGTCCGCGGCCTGGGCGGCGCGGCGAGCTTCGTCCTTCACCTCGGCGAGCTCTTCTACGGAGCGAGTATGCAGCCGCGCGGCGCCCTCGAAGCCTTCCATCAGCTTCACGCGCGTGCCGTTCTGCTCGTGCTCCGCCAGGCGGGCGGCGGCTTTCGGGACTTCGGCGACGTACTGGGGCAGCCACTCGGCCTGGTGGACCAGCATGTCGTCCGTAAGCTGCCACACCTCTTCCGGATCGCAGACCGCGCCTACCAGGGGGTCGTGCAGCATCGCCTGCTTCAGCAGCAGCGCGTCCCCGTGGACCGCTGCTTCCATTCCCATCTGCTGCACGCGGACGGAGGCAGAGCAGGTGGCGGCGCAGGCCAGCGGGAGCTCGCCAACCACCGGCATGCTGATGCCGTTGCGGTCCACGTAGCCGGGGATCTCCACGATGCACCCGTTCGGCAAGTTGGTGATGTGGTTCTGGTTCACCACGTTGAAGTGGCCGCGGTAGGGGCGGCCGGTCTCCAACGCCTCGATGATGTAGGAGCCGTGCTCCTCGCTGCGGCGCTCCGCGGTGAACTGCGGCGGGTCCTGGGTCATCCAGTTCGGGAAGTCGGTCTCGAACCAGTTGCGGCCCTCGGTGCACACGCGCAGGTAGCCGCCGGTCTCGCCGTTGATCCAATTACTCAGGTCGATCCAACGGCCGATCTGATCCAGCCGCTTCCGGTACCACGGCACGTACTCGCTCAGGTGACCATTGCTCTCCGTGGAGTAGTAGC
>JAJFMS010000276.1 GCA_020696885.1 Armatimonadota bacterium
GACTGTGCGCTCCTCGATGCAGAGCCGCGCGGCGATCTCGCGGTTGGTGAGCTCGTAGGACGCGAGGAGCGCCACGTCCACCTGCCGCCGGGTGAGCCCGCGTGCCAGTAACCACACGCGTGCGGGGCTGCGGCGCCCCGTCTCCTGGCCGGAGAGCGGAGGCGCCGCGTCCGCTCCCGTGTGGAAGTCGTCGTCTTCTGGGCCGTTTACTCGGTATCGATCCATCCCGCGTTACTCGCTGCCGGCACTCCAGTGTCCACGTTCGCCCCGGCACCTGGCGACCCAGTCTATAGAGCGTCGCCGGAGTCGTTTTGTTGGCGATTTCGCTCACCGATTTTTCTCCCGGTCCTTTGCTCGGTCAGCGCGCAGGAGGTAACTCGCGAGCGCTGCGCGGCGGGAGGTGCCCAGACCCTCCAGTGGGAAGTTGATACGGCGAAGTCAACCCCCGCTCCGGAGCGGTTACGCATATCCGGTATAATCATCGTTGAGGGTTGAGCGTGGACCCTATCGCCACGCCGCAGCTCGATCAAGCAGTCGTAATGAAGCAGCTCTTCCTCTACTCCCCTCTGCTGGGCATCGGTCTGGCCCTGCTGGCCGCACGGCCCGCCCTCCCAGTCGAGCCGCCCGTACCCAGGCCGGATACGCAGGCTGGCGAGCGGTTCTTCGAGACGAAGATCCGGCCGCTGCTGGCCGCCAAGTGCTTTGGCTGCCATGGGTCGCAGAAGCAGAGCAGCGGTCTCCGGCTGGATGCCCGCGCGGCGCTGCTGCAGGGTGGGGAGTCCGGCCCGGTAATCGTGCCCGGCCACCCGGAGAAGAGCCTGCTGGTGGAGATCACGCACCCCGTCAACGGACGGATGCCGCCCACGGGCAAGCTGAAGCCCGAGGAAGCGGCGGCCCTGGCGCAGTGGGTGAAGCTGGGCGCGCCGTGGGGCGTGGAGCAGGCGCCCGCGGCCAAGGGGGCACCGCAGTCTGATTTCCGCAACCCGCGCTCCGCCACGGCGAAGAGCTGGTGGGCGTTCCAGCCCCTCCGCAAACCGGCCGTGCCGGTAGTGGCGGACGGCGGCTGGTCCCGCAACCCGATCGACCGCTTCGTCTACCAGCGGCTCAAGGCCGAAGGGCTCTCGCCCTCGCCCGAAGCCGATCCGGCCACGCTGATCCGGCGCCTCTACCTCGACCTGACCGGCCTCCCACCCACCCCTGAAGAGGTGGAGGCCTACGTCCGTGAGTGCGCGCTCGAGGCGCCCAGGGTGTCTCCCCAACCTGAACACCTGAACACCCGAACACCTGAACGCCGCGCCACCGGCGCTTATGATCGTTTGGTCGATCGCCTGCTGGCCTCCCCGCGCTACGGGGAGCGGTGGGCGCGGAAGTGGCTGGACCTGGTGCGGTACGCGGACAGTGACGGCTACCGGATCGACGATTACCGGCCGCACGCCTGGCGCTACCGGGACTACGTGATCCGCGCTTTCAACGAGGACAAGCCGTACGACCGCTTCGTGCAGGAGCAGTTGGCCGGTGACGAGCTGTTCCCCGGCCAGCCGGATGCGCTGATCGCCACCGGCTACCTGCGGCACTGGATCTACGAGTACAACGCGCGGGACGTGCGCGGGCAGTGGACCACCATCCAGAACGACCTGACGGACACGACCGGAGACGTGTTCCTGGGGATGGGTGTGCAGTGCGCCCGGTGCCACGACCACAAGTTCGATCCGATCCTGCAGAAGGACTACTACCGCCTCCAGGCGTTCTTCGCGCCGATCCTGCCCCGCCAGGACCTGATCGCCGCTACGGACGCAGAGAAGCGGGACCACCAGTCTCGGATGGCGGCGTGGGAGCAGAAGACCGCGGACCTTCGTGCTCAGATCGAGGAGATCGAGGCCCGCTACCGGCCGAAGGCGGCGCGGGAGGCGATCGAGAAGTTCCCGCTCGACATCCAGGCGATGATCGAGAAGCCGGTCCCCGCGCGCACGCCGTTCGAGCACCAGCTAGCGGAACTGGCGTACCGGCAGGTCGACTACGAATACGGCCGCCTGGATCAGAAGTTCAAGCCCGAAGACAAGGAGAAAGCGCTCACGCTTCGCAAGCAGCTCGCCGCGTTCGACAAGGAGAAACCGGAGCCGCTGCCGCTGGCATTCGCCGCGACGGATGCTGGGCCGGCCGCGCCGCCGGTGCTGATCCCGAAGAAGGGGAAGGACCCGGTGGAGCCGGGCTTCCTCACGGTGCTGGACGAGGCCCCGGCGCGCATTTCGGGCCTTCCCAACTCCACCGGTCGCCGCGCCGCCCTGGCTCGCTGGCTTACCCGGCCGGATAACCCGCTGACCGCGCGCGTGATGGCGAACCGGGTGTGGGGCTGGCACTTCGGCACCGGCCTCGCCGCGAACGCCAGCGATTTCGGCAAGCTCGGCGAGAAGCCCACCCATCCGGAGCTACTCGACTACCTCGCGGCAACGTTCGCCGGGGGAAGTGAGGAACTGGGGAAACGGGAAAACGCCGCTCCCATCTCCCCATCTCCCCATTTCCCCATCTCCCCTGCAAGGCCCTGGTCCCTCAAGGCGCTGCACCGTCTCATCGTCACCAGCGCGACTTACCGGCAGCAGGCGGCCCCGCAGACTCCGAACCGTCTCGCGCAGGTGAAGGACCCGGAGAACCGTCTCTACTGGCGCGGGGGCACGCACCGGCTGGATGCGGAGCAGATCCGGGATTCGCTGCTGACGGTTACGGGTGAGCTGGACCTCAAAGCCGGCGGTCCCGGGGTGATCAACACGGAGCCACGCCGCACCATCTACACGCGGGTGATGCGGAACAACCGCGATCCGCTGCTGGACGTGTTCGACCTGCCACAGTTCTTCTCCAGCGCCTCGTCGCGGGATACCACCACCACGCCGGTACAGTCGCTGCTGCTGTTCAACAGCCAGTTGCTGCTGCTGCGGGCCAAGGCGCTGGCACTGCGGCTGGAGCGGGAAGCCTCCGGCGGTGACGCGCCCACGATCGAGCGCGCCTTCCGGCTGACCTACGGCCGGGCGCCGCGGCCGGACGAGACCGCGGCGGCGCAGCGGTTCCTGGAAGAGCAGGCGCGGCGGATCGTGCCGGAAGAGGCGGGCAGCGATGCCGCCGCATTCCTTTATGACAAGATCCCGTTCCGGGATGGGCAGGCAGCGGTGCTCTCGCCTACTGGTCCGCAGAGCCGCCTGGAGGTGCCGCACCAGGACATGCTGCCTACCGGCGATTTCACCATCGAGGCGTTCATCCTCCCCCGGTCCGTCTACGAGACGGGCGCCGTGCGCACCATCGTCTCCAAGTGGGATGGCAGCACCAAGTCGCCCGGCTGGGGCTTTGGGATCACTGGAAAGCAGTCCCGGCGCAAGCCGCAGACGCTCGTGCTGCAGCTCATCGGCAAGAAGCTGGACGGCAGCGCGGGCGAAGAGGCGATCTTCTCGGACCAGTCGCTCCAGATCAACAAGCCGTATTACGTATCGGCCTCGGTGAAGCTGGCTGCAGACGGCAAGCCCGGCGCCGTCACGTTCCGCGTCAAGGACCTCTCGAACGACGATGAGCCGCTGCTCACGGCCCGGGTAGCGCACGTCATTACCGGCGGGTACGCCAACCGGCAGCCGCTGGTGCTCGGCGGCCGTCCCGTTGGTGATGCGTTCTTCGACGGCCTCTTGGACGACGTCCGCCTCTCGAACGGCGCCCTCGACGTGGATCGATTGCTCTTCACCGCCGAGGCCGTGAGCAGCCAGACCGTGGGCTACTGGCAGTTCGAAGCCAAGCCGGACGTGTTCCGGGACTCGGCCGGCCACCGGCTCGATATCCGCGCTGCGTCTCGCAAGAAGGACGCCCTCGACCCGCGCCGGGCTGCGCTGGTGGACTTCTGCCACGTGCTGCTGAATTCCAGCGAGTTTCTGTACGTGGACTAGGCGCTGCGCGCGGCGTTCAGGTGTTCGGCGTTCAGGTGTTCAGGTAGGGACAGAGGCTCTGACCCCGCCTGCGTTCACGGTTGTAGGCTAAAGAGAACAGATGAACCGTTTTGACCAGGAAAACCAAGTCCCCCGCGCTCCGCACCGGGAGTTGCTCTTCACTCGCCGTGATGTGCTGACGCGAGGTGGGGCGGGGTTCGGGGCGCTGGCGCTGGCGCATCTGCTCGATCCGCAGCGAGTTGAAGCCGCGTCCGCCGCTGCGCGGGCGCCGCACTTTGCGCCGCGGGCGAAGAGCGTGATCTTCCTGTTCATGGAGGGCGGTCCTTCGCACATGGACACGTTCGATCCGAAGCCGCTCCTCAACAAGCTGGCGGGCCAGCAGATTCCGGAGAGCTTCGGCCCGGTGATCACGTCGATGGGGGAGGCGCGCTCTCCGCTGCTCGCCTCGAGGCGGAACTGGAAGCAGCATGGCAAGTGCGGCACCTGGGTGTCCGACTGGCTGCCGCATACCGCGGAGTGCGTGGACGACCTGGCGGTGATCCGCTCTTGCTGGGCCGACGGAATCAACCACTCTGCCGGCGTCTGCCAGATGAATACCGGCTCCATCCTCGGCGGCCGGCCTTCGCTGGGCGCCTGGGCGAGCTACGGGCTGGGGACGGAGAACCAGAACCTGCCGGCCTACGTGGTGATGCAGGACAACCCTTCGTCGGTCGTCAACGGGCCGCGCAACTGGAGCGCGGGTTTCATGCCGGCCGTCTACCAGGGCATCCGCATTCAGGGTGGCACGGAGCCGATCCCGAACCTGAACACCCCCGAGGGGGTGAGCGAGGCCCAGCAGCGCGGAAAGCTGGACTTCCTGGGGCAGCTCAACCGCCGGTTTGCCGGGGAGCATCCGGAGCAGAGCGAGCTGGAAGCCCGCATCGCCAGCTACGAGCTGGCGTTCCGGATGCAGGCGCAGGCGCCGGAAGCGGTGGACCTCACCCGCGAGACGGAGGAGACCCAGGCGCTCTACGGGATGGATGCCAAGGAGACCGCTACCTACGGTCGGCTGTGCTTGCTTTCCCGGCGGCTGGTGGAGCGAGGTGTCCGCTTCGTGCAGCTCTACCACGGCGCGGGGAGCAAGTGGGACGCCCACGCCGGCATCGAGAAGAACCACTCCGAGTTGTGCCGCGCGATGGACAAGCCGGTGGCCGGGCTGCTGAAGGACCTGAAGCGGCGAGGCCTGCTGGACAGCACCCTGGTGGTGTGGGGCGGCGAGTTCGGCCGCACCCCGATGTCCGAGAAGGGCGACGGCCGCGATCACAATCCCACCGGCTTCACCATGTGGATGGCCGGCGGCGGCATCAAGGGCGGCCAGGTAATCGGCGAAACCGATGAGCTGGGGCTCCACGCCACCACGGATCGCCTGCACGTCCACGACCTCCACGCCACGATCCTCCACCTGATGGGGATCGGCAACATGGATCTCGTGTACCGCTACAAGGGCCGCCCGGAGCGCCCCACCCTCAACGAGGGCGCACCGTTTACGCGATTGTTTGTCTGAGGCGGTTCCGTCGGGGTGTTTTGGACGGGATAACAGGATGGATCAGGATGGGGACCGGGCGGAGTCGCATTCAGCGCGAACCGACTCAACACGAACCGATCCTGTGAATCCCATGCATCCTGACTAATAATTCCGGATGCCCGCCGTTTTACGAGCCAACCGGCTAGAGTTCTTCGCCAAGTTCGCGAAGGCGAGCAGCCAGGCGTTCGGCGCGCTCGTGCTCCGCGTCCGCCCGCTCGCGCTCCGCGTCGGCGCGCTGCAATTCGCTGCCGGCGCG
>JAJFMS010000277.1 GCA_020696885.1 Armatimonadota bacterium
GTCCTACCGATTACCGCGCCGCGCTTGACCCCGCCCCCGGCGAAGAGGCCGGAGTGCACGTGGATGTAATGCTCGCGGCCCTGCCGGGTAGCGCTGATCGGCCCGGGGGTGCGGCCAAACTCGCTCACGGCCACGATCAGGGTCTCGTCCAGGAGGGTCTTCCCCGGGCTGTGCCGCGAGGGGGTGCTTTCCAGATCCCGGATCAGGCTGGACAGCGCCGCATCCAGCTCCCGGATCAGCACCGGGTGGCTCCGGCTCTTCTCTTTGTAGATGTCTCCGTGGTGGTCCCAACCGCCCAGGCTGGCCAGGATGAAGCGGGTCCCCGCCTCGGCGCGGAACAGGTTGCGCGCCAGGATCAGCGAATTGCCGATGCCGCTGTTCCCGTAGCGGGCCTTGTCCGCCTCCGGCAGCGTGAAGATCTCCGCCACGCGCGGGTCGTTCATGATAGACCAGGCGCCGCGGTAGTACTGGTGGTAATCCGTGAAGCTGCGGTCCAGACCCGGCTGCCCCCCGCGGAGCGAGCCATCAAGCTGCTGCAGCCGCTCCCAGCGCCGCCGCATCACGCCCGCCATCCCCTTCTCCGGAGCCAGATCCGGCGGGCGATCGCCTACCGCCAGGTTCAGCGGTCCGTACTCCGCGGAGAGGAATCCCTGGTTGATGAGCCCGGCCTGGTTTCCGGCCATGTTCATGGAGAGGTAGGCCGGGAGGGAGTCGGTGGGCTTCCGGGACTTCGCCAGCTCGTGACACACCACAGCGCCGATGGCGGGGACCTCCCGCGCCAGCGCCTGGTTCAGCGGGTGGCCGGTCTGGATGTAATACTGCGCCCGGCCGTGCACCGCGTCCCACGCCGCGAGCGAGCGGACCACCGTGACCCGATCCATCAGCCGGGAGAGGTTCGGCATCAGACCGTACGGAAGCTTGAGCTCGCTGCCGCAGGGGCGGATGTCGAAGTAATCCGGAGTCCAGGACCCCTCTTTGGCGTCGAGCGTGTCCACCTGGCTCATCCCGCCCTCGAGGTTGAGGAAGAGCACCTGCCGCGCCGTGCCCGCCGGCTGGACCTTATCAGCCGCGCGGACCACCCCTGGCCGGAACGCGTCCAGGAACCCACCGGCAACGGTGACCCCGCCAACACACAGCAGCGCCCGGCGACTGAGGGAGAGGGTGTTTCGATCGCTCATCGTTTTCCCCACGGGAGTCAGGAAATATGGAGTCGAGAGACGCGGCCGTACGGCCGCACCGCGACCAATACTCCACTACTCCAACACTCCATTACTCCTCTATCAATAGTTGAATACAAAGTCCAGCTTGTTCAGCAGCGCCCACTGCAGGTCCTCGGCGCCCTGCCGGCGGTCTTCTTCCAGCCATCCCAGGGCGACCTGCTTCTCCGCGGGCAGCGGCGGGCGCGAGAGGGTAGCCAGGTAGAGCTGCTCCACGATCCCGGCATTGGGGAGGTCGGAGGAGACCAACTGCGCCACGCGGCCTCCGCCCTCCGCCTTGACCCGCCGGTTCACGAACGGACTGTTCATCAGCATCATCGCCTGGAGGACGGAGCCGCCCGGCTGCCGATCGGTCTGCTCCCGGTTGGCCTGCCCGAAGGTGCGGAGGAACGCTTTGGCTTCGCCGTCGTTGACCTCTTCCGGGGTGGGCGCCTGGGTCCAGTAACGCAGCGGCGGCAGTTCCGTGCCGTAGACCATGTCCCGCTGCTTGTAGTTGCCGAAGACCTGCGTCGCCTCGGAGATGGCGTCATGCGCCTGCTCGGCAGTGAGCCGCCGCACGTAGTGGCGGGCGAAGAACGGCGTGTACCGGTCCTTCCAATCGCCGTTGAACCGGGAGGAGAGCTGGTAGGCGTTCGAGCGGGTGATCGTGCGCATCAGCTTCTTGAGGCTGTATCCCTGCGCCGCGAAGTCCGCGCCCAGCGCCTGGAGAAGCTCCGGGTTGGTGGGCTGGACCGTCCACGGGTTGGGCAGCGGCTTCCCCGGGTCCTGCCGGGCCAGGTCGAAGGAGTCGACCGGATCCACGATCCCCAGCCCGAAGAACTCCTTCCAGAAGAGGTTAACGGTAGCACGCGCGAACTGCGGGTGGCTGGTGAGCAGCCGCGCGAACTGCGGCCGCAGCGGCTTCGCGGGGTCCGCCTTCTGCCCGGTGAGAAGGAACGTGGGGCGGACCGGCGTGCCCCGGCGCTGGAGCCGTACGGAACTGGGCGCGTTGGCGTCGTAGCCCGTTCCGTCCTCGGTGATGGTGAACCGGTCCTGGAACGGCACGATCCGGACCCGCGTCTTGCCGAAGAACGCCGCCATTGCCCAGAAGTCGGACCGCTGCTTCGGCACGAGGTCCAGGTTGACCTTCTCCAGGAACCCCTTGCCACCATGGCAGGAGATGCACTGGTAGTTCACCCCCAGGAAGATCCGGGAGGTCTGGACCGCGATCTCGTCGGCGGTGTCCTCGTACCGGTCCGAATACATCGTGTCGCCGGCCACGTGCCAGCGCGCGAGAAAGCCGGCCGGGCCGGCGTCGGGCATCCAGACGCTGTTCGGCGCCGAGGCCGTGAGCAGCTCGGTCACGAACCGGTGGTACGGCTTGTCCGCCCGCAGCGACTCCCGGATCCACTGATCGAAGTGCTTGGTGGTAGGGTTGCCGATCCGGTTCGCGCAGTTGCGGATCAGGTCACCGTACCAGTAGCTCCAGTGATCCACCCACGCGGGGCTGTTCAGCAGCTCGTCGATCAGGCGGTCACGCTTGTTCGGCGCACGGTCGTCGATGAACGCCTGGAGCCGCTCCGGGGTGGGGATCCGACCGGTCAGGTCCAGGTGCACCCGCCGGCAGAACTCGTAGTCGCCGGAAAGGGACGCGTGCGGCACGCCGTGCTTCGCCATCGCCCCGAACAGGTGTGTGTCGATCAGGTTCCGGCGGACCACCTTACCACCGGACGCCTCCACGCGGGGGAGACGCGAGGCCACCTCCCGTGTGAGCGTGCTCACCTTCCGATCCGGCCGGACCACGCGGAGCTTTTCGGGGGCGTGCTCTTTCGCCACCGCGGCGGGCAGCTTCGGGTACGGTCGGGCTTCCGGCTGGCCCGCGGCCGACCACGCCAGCGCCCCCGCCAGCAGCCCTGCGCCGGAGCGCTTTCCTAATTTCCAATCCGGCGGCCGACTCATCACTGCTCTCTCCGCCCTTCATCGCGCGGCATCATCCCCCCAGACGGTCACGATGGTCCCACCCGGGGTGATCTGTCGGACCCGGTGGTTGGCGCGGTCCGCCAGGTAGATACCGCCATCCGGTCCAAGAGCCAGCTTCTGGGGACTGCTCAGCGCGGCTTCTACCGCTTTGCCGCCGTCGCCCCGGAAGCCGCGCTCACCGGTCCCCGCCAGGGTGTTGATCACCCCCTGGGAGACCCCCCGTACCCGCTGGTTTCCGCTATCCGAAATCACCAGGTCGCCCAGCGGCCACAGGTCGATGTCCATCGGGGCGAAGAGCCGCGCCTTCTCCGCCGGTCCGCCGTCACCGCCATATCCCGCACCGGCCGTGCCGGAGCCCGGACCGAAGCCGGCGATCGTCTCGATGACGCCGCTGACGGAGACGCGGCGGATGCGGTTATTGCCCGCCTCGCTGATGTAGACGCTGCCGTCCCGCGCCACGGCCACCGCGGTCGGCAGGCTCAGCTGCGCCCGCGCGGCCGGCCCTCCATCCCCCGCGAGGCCCGGCTCCGTGCCGGCGAACGTGCTGATCGTCCCGCTGGGAGCCACGCGTCGGACCACGTGGTTATACGTGTCCGCAATGTAGAGGGTGCCCGCGGTGTCCAGGGCGATGCCCTGCGGATTGTTGAGGGAAGCCGCCCTTGCAGGCCCCCCGTCCCCGCGGTAGCCGTCCCGGCCGTTGCCCGCGATCGTGGTGATGATGCCGTTCCGGTCGATCCGGCGGATGCGGTGGTTGTAGGTATCCGCCACAAGCAGGTTGCCGCCGGCGTCCACGGCGAGGTCGTGCGGCGCGAAGAGGCGCGCCGTCGCGGCCGGTCCGCCGTCCCCCGAAAAGCCGCCCTCGCCCGTCCCGGCGACCCGTGTCAGCACGCCGCTGCCGCTCAGCTTCAGCACCGAGTGGGACGCCAGATCCGAAACGAACAGGGTGCCCTGGGCGTCCAGCGCCAGACCGCTCGGCTGATTGAGCGCCGGACCGGCGGCTCCACGGACGGGGGCAGCCGCTGGCCCCTGATTGGCGGAGACCAACCCTGCGGCCAGGACCATGCCGCACCCCGCCGCGATCCTTCGGATTCCTGCTCGCATTCCGCCCTCGCTCCCCGGAACCCCGGGCTTCCGCACCGAGATTAGAATACCGGATCCATTCCCCGCTTCCCTCTGCCGTTCAGGCGAAAAGGTATTTAGTAAATAGTCGTTACAAATAAAAGGAGTCGAGTCTCACCGCATCGAATGCTGTAGAAGAGCAAGGGAAAGGCATCGGATTTTATGTTGAAGACCCACGCACCCCGCACGGCTGGATTAGCGCTCTCGACAGTACTCGCCGCGCTGGCGATGGCCGCACCGCACGCCACCGGAGCGCCGGAAGCCGCCTCGGCCCGCCTCACCGTGGACCTGGGCCAGCAGGGCGCCGCCGTCAGCCCGCTGCTTTACGGCATCTTCTTCGAAGAGATCAACCGCGCCGGAGACGGGGGCATCTACGCGGAGATGGTGCAGAACCGCTCCTTCGAGGACGCCGACTTCCCGCTGGCGTGGTCTCTGGTCAAAGAGTCCGGCACCGAAGGGGCCGTGACGCTGGACAAGAGCCTCGCGCTCAACTCGCAGAACCCCACCAGCCTCCGGTTGGACATCACCCGCGCCGGCGGACGCGTGGGCGTGGCGAGCTACGGCTTCCGCGGCGTGCCCCAACTCCCCCGGGACCGGCCCGCGGAGTGGCGCCCGAGGTTCGAGAAGGCGACCGGCGGCATCGCGGTGGAAGCAGGCAAGAAGTACGACCTCTCGCTGTATGCGCGAACAGCCGGGTTCTCGGGCCCCCTGACGGTGACGCTCGAGCGGGAAGACGGCACGCTCCTCGCCAGCAAGAGCGTGAAGGGCCTCGGCGCGGAGTGGTCCCAGAAGAAGGTCACGCTGACCCCGAGCGCCACGGAGGCCTCGGCTCGGCTGGTGATTTCCGCGAAGCAGACCGGCCAGGTATGGCTGGATATGGTATCGCTCTTCCCACAAGACACGTTCAAGCGCCGCACCAACGGCCTTCGTGCGGACCTGATGCAGATGATCGCGCAACTGCACCCCGGGTTCGTGCGGTTCCCCGGCGGCTGCTTCGTGGAAGGCGATCAGATCAGCAACGCGTTCCGATGGAAGGAGACCGTCGGCGACATCGCCACCCGGCCCGGTCACTGGAACCTCTGGGGCTACCGCTCCACGGACGGCCTGGGTTACCACGAATACCTCCAGATGTGCGAGGACCTGGGAGCGGAGCCGCTCTTCGTGGTGAACTGCGGCATGTCGCACCAGGCCGGGCGGCTGAACGGCTACGCCGTGCCGATGCCGCGGATGGGCGAGTACGTGCAGGACGCCCTGGACGCCGTGGAGTATGCTAACGGCCCGATCACCAGCAAGTGGGGTGCTCTCCGCGCCCGGGCGGGCCATCCGAAGCCGTTTAACTTGAAGCTCCTCCAGATCGGGAACGAGAACGGCGGACCGGATTACAACGCGCGGTACGCGCTGTTCCACGACGCGCTGAAGAAGCAGTATCCGGAGGTGC
>JAJFMS010000001.1 GCA_020696885.1 Armatimonadota bacterium
GGAGCCCGAAATAGAGCGGCAGCCCGCAGAAGATGTCGAAGCCGCCGCCAGCTCCGGCAATCAGCACGCGCCGCGACGACTCGAGCTCGGCGAAGATCGGTAGGGTCAGGAACGACATCGGGGCCTCGATTGCATGGGCTGCCTTTGAACTGGAGAGATTCGGTTCGATAGCTACTCCGGAGAGTCCTGGCTCACTGCCCCGCATTGGGCAGGGAAACCACGTGACCGCTCCGCACAAGCTATCGAGGCGCGCCGGGCGCGCGCCGTGCATCGATCGAGTCCACCGGAACCGTTATGGCCACCAATCTCACCGTCAAGTCTGTCGAGCGCATCCCTCTTCGCGTACCGTTCCGCGAAGTGCCGGCCCGGAATATGGTCCGGGAGCTGCCCCACTGGACCCTCTTCGAGCTGTGCAAGGTGACGCTGGAGTGCGGCATCACCGGCTTCGGCGAGACGATGGAGTACTACACCTTCGCCACGGTGAGCGACGCGACCGTCGCCCGGGTGATCGGGAAGAACGCGCCCGAGGTGATGTGGGACGACACGCTAGGCGCCGGGCTGCAGATGGCGCTGTTCGACGCAGTAGGCCGGGCGACGGACACGCCGGTGTGGGCGCTGCTGGGGCAGCAGAAGCACCGGGACCGGGCGTTCATCTCCTGGTGGGACATCGACATGTCCGGCGAGGACTGGGTGCTGGAGTGCCGCCAGGCGCTGGAGGAAGGCTACACCGACTTCAAGACCAAGGCGCGCCCGTGGTGGGACCTGGACGAGCAGTGCCGCACCCTCTGCGCCACGCTGCCGGACTGGTTCAACGTGGACATGGACTTCAACGGCATGCTGGTGGACGCCGGCCACGCCGTGAAGCTGATGACGGAGATCGAGAACTACTCCCACGTGAAGATCTTCGAGTCGCCGATCCCGCAGGGGGACGTGGCCGGCAACAAGTTCGTCCGCAGCAAGACCCGGGTGGCGATCGCGCATCACTTCGGGAGCCCGCCGATCATGACAGCCCTCCAGGAAGACGTGTGCGACGGCTTCGTCATCGGCGGCGGCGCCTCTCGCGTGATGCGGGACGGGCTAGTCTCCGCGGCGGCCGAGAAGCCGTTCTTCCTGCAGCTTGTGGGGACCGGGATCACGGCCACGTGGTCGCTGCACTTCGGCGCCGTGCTCACCCACGCGCGCTGGCCCGCGGTGAACTGCCACCAGCTCTTCACCACGCACGTGGTGACGCCGCGCATCGACGTGTTCAACGGCACCGCGGCGATCCCGAACGGCCCCGGCCTGGGGGTGGAGCTGGATGAGGAAGTGATCGAGGCATGCCGCCTGCCGGAGATGCCGGCGAAGCCGTATCCGCACCCGGACCTGCTCGTCGCCATCCGGTTCGGGAGCGGGGCGGTGAGCTATTACACGCATACGATGCAGTTCTGGGACGACTTCCTGTATGGCCGTCTGCCGGTATTCCAGGCCGGCACCCGCACCGAGATTGTGCCGAACGACGGCAGCCCGGAGTGGCGGGAGCTTCAGACCCGCGCGCAGCAGGGCGGGGTGCACTGCGCTCGGTCGGTGTTCTAGATTCACGTTCGAGGTTTACGGCGGGGCGAGGCGTCCGGCGGCCCGCCCCGGGCTGAAGCGCTGCCCAGAGGGCGCCCGGGCTACACTTAGGAAGCCCGCTGAAGCAGGCTGGAGCCTGCGCGCTCCATAGCTGCGGATGAGTACGCCGACGTGCGGTAATTACACCGCGGCTGCCGCACGAAGTCTATAGAGTGCGGAGGTTCCAAGCTCCGCAGTGGTACCCGGCGCCTGGAGGGTGCGAGGCTACGAAGCCTCGCACTCCATACACCTCGGGCGGCAGTCTTGGCGAGTTACGAAGAGTGCGCCGCGACCTCCGCGCAGTCCCGCTGATCACTCCGTCGCTCGATGCCGGAGCAAGAGATCGACAATCCCGGCGTGGCCGCCGTGCTCCGCCCAGCCCACCGGCGTGCCGCCGAATTGAGGCTCCACGACCCGGGTGCTTGCGCCGGCTGCCAGCATGAGCTTCACTATCTCCAGGTGGCCCCGGTTGGCGGCTTCGTGGAGGGCGGTGCGCGGCGGCTCGCCTGCAGCCGTTAGCAGCACGTCTCCCCGTGCACCGTGGTCCACCAGTACCCGTGCGGCGTCGGTTTCCCCGCGGACGGCCGCGAACAGCAGCGCCGCTTCGCGGAGAGCCGAGTGGGGATCTACAGCCAGCAGCGCGCGCATCCGGTCGAGGTCGCCGAGGCCGGCGGCGTGGCGGAGGTCCACCCGCGCGCCGCGTTTCACCAGCTCCGCAGCGGTGCCCGGAGCCGCGTTGAGCAGGGGGGCGGAGAGGACGTCGGGGTCGTCCAGGGTCTCGGTAGCTCCGGCCTCCCGGAGGAGGTCGACGAGCGGCAGCGCCACGCCGGCTTCGGAGGCCTGGTAGCTCGTGAGCAGGAGCCCGATGGTGGTGGCGCCTCCCCCCGTAGCCGCGTTGGGATCCGCTCCATGCTGGAGGAGCAGCCGCGTGAGGTCCAGGATGTTCCGGGGGATCGGCTGCCGGATCGGGTTTCCGGCCACGTGGTGAAGCAGCATCGCGCCGTGGAAGTAGCCGCTCTCATACCACTCACCCTGCTTGCACCGGTAGCGGACCAGGGTGGGATGCTTCCGAAGCAGGGCCGCGAGGGCGGGGAGATCTCCCGCGTCGAAGGCGGCGAGCGCGTTCAGGAACAGCACATGGTGCTTGAGCGTGGCCCAACTGGGGTAGCCGGTCTCTCGCGCCACCACGAGCTGGCAGTCCGCCAGCTTGAGGGTGGCGGACCCGGCGAGGGCGGCGCCCCCAGGATGGTGCTGCCGGATCCGGGCTGCGGCGGCGGGATCGGCGCTGCGAGCGGCCTTGCAAAGCTCTTTAGCCCGCGTGGCGTACTGGTCCAGGCAGATGCCGGGAAGGGGGGTCATGGCGATACTCACTTCCTGGCGCAAACGCGCCGGCCTGGTGTCCGCTAACGATCAGGCAGAAGGGAGTGTCAGGTCGGTGACACGGGCCGTAAGGGGTGAGCACAGCTCTTTCCGCGGACGTGGACGCGACCCCCTCGCGCTGGGTGATTGTATCGCGGCGCCCGGACCTAGCGATCACCGGCATCGGGTGACCGAACTGTAGGGAGGCTACAGGGCGAAGGGAGCGGTAGGGGCATCCGCCGTGATTGCCCTGGAAACGAGGACGGTGCTAGCGCCAGCAAAGCGGTACTGACTCGCCGATCCCCGAGGCGGCTACGGCTTTGCCAGCGCCGGGAAGAGGCTCTCCGCGAGGGCAATCACGGCGGATGCCCCTACCGGGCAACAGACCAGTGCGGCTGCTTTGATCCGCAAGGGCAGCACGGGTCGCCGCGGCGGCAGGGAACATACTCCTTCTTAGGGAACAGTCGCCGGAGAGCGTCTGGTTGCTTGATGATGATTCTGCGCGGAACCGTAGTAAGCCGATACGGCACGGCTTCAGAGAACCTGGCCACGGTGGAGTCGCTGATCCTGGGCCGCTCCGGCCTGTCCTGCATGGCGCGCGGCACCCTGAATCTCCAACTTCCGGCCGGTTACCTGGTGGCGCCCCACTTCGTGATCCAGCCGGAAGAGTACGTGGCCGGCGAGCTGCTGAAGTTCGCCCGGTGCCGCATCCGGGGCCTGGACTGCTGGATCATGCGCCCCGCAACCCACGAGCCGGAGCTGGCCGACGTGCTGGAGATCGTGAGCGAGCACCGACTGCGGGACTACTTCCGCGTGGCGGACGGCGACGTGCTGGAAGTGGAGCTGTTGCCCGGATGAAGACGGAGTAATGGAGTGCTGGAGTGGTGGAGTAATGGTCCCTGCTACTCCAGCACTCCACTACTCCTGCGACTTCCGGGTCAGTAACGAAAACGGGGGACGCCCGTGAGGACGTCCCCCGCATCATTGTCGACCGCCGGAAGCCCGGTGCGGGCCGCACCTCTCCTGGCGAAGCGGTGTCCGGCGTTCATCCGGTTGTTACCCGTTGTCGTACACCGGAAACCTGGATTCGGGGAGTATCTGGACAGGATTACAGGATAGGAAAAGATCGAGAAGGACGCGCCCGTGAGGAGCCTACAAGCGGCCACCCCCTCCACATCCTTCTAATCCTGTCAAAAACCCTTTCGCGGCGCTACTTCTTGCGCTTGGGCTTGGATGGGGCCGAGCCGCCGCCTCCGCTACCCCCGCCGCCACTGCGGAAGCGGTCCCGCACGCCGTCCACCCAGATGTCGGCGCCCTCGTACAGGCCCCAGAGGAGCACGGCGAAGACCCCGATCGCCATCAGGATGTGGCGCGTCGTCACCGCCTCGACGGTGGTGTTCCACACGAAGAGGGGACGCCGCACCAGGTCCCAGGAGTTGAGCCGGACGATCAGCCCCAGGTAGACGCCGAGCGAGAGCAGGAAGAAAAAGAACGGCGCGACGAGGTACGGCTTGCCGCCGACGGAGCGCAGCCAGTGCTCCACCGGCCGGACGGCGAGTACGAACAGGAACACTCCGAGCCCGCTGTAGGCCAGGAAGAACAGCGCCCACTTGGCGGTGAGGTACATGCTCCGGCTGCTCTCATGGCCGGTGTCCAGCAGCTTCTCCCAGCGGCGGTCGAACAGCAGGTGCCGCCACTCCGTGAGCAGGTAGCAGGTGTTGGGCAGAAAGGCCAGCCAGGCAACGGCCAGCGGCAGGGCCAGTAAGAGGAGCCCGGCCAGCTTCGGACGCTTCCGCAGCAGCCACGCCAGCAGGTAGCCCAGTGGCACTGGGATCAGTGCCAGGAGCAGGTTCCACATCACTCCGTTCAGCACGTTTCCCTCTCCCATCCACCACGCTGGCGTTCGACCCGATCCGTTTCAGCCCACGGCATATCCTACCGCAGACTGTGCCGTCCGGCCGTCCGAAGGTTCGATCCGAGGGCCCCCGCGAGTCAGCGCTCCCCAGGCGACGAAACACGGATTTAACATTCTGGACATTTGCCTTTAACGCCAAGGAAGCGTTGGCGTAATACGTCCAGCTTACACTTACCTCGATCGCACCGGGCAACGAGGCCTTCCGCGAGCATGGCGGCGAATGCGCCGCAGTGTGTGCCGCAGTTAGGGAGACCCTACCCCCATGTCTTTATCTGAATTGATCGAGAACGCCCGAGAGGGCAATTCCACCGCCCGAGAGCGGGTTTCCGAGCTCCTCCGGGATCGCGTGCTCCGCACCGCAGGCCACTACGCAAGCATCACCGGGATGGACCGCGAGGACCTCCAGCAGGAGATGTGGCTCGGGATGATGCTTGGTCTCCAGACGGTAGACGTCACGATTGGTGACCCGCTCTACTACCTTTTCCTCCGCGGGAAGTGGCGGCTGCTGGAAGCGATCCGCCGCTCCGAGCGAGAGCGAGCCGACTCGCTGGATGCGGGCGCTCCGGTGCCGGACCGCGTGCGGTTTGAAGAGGAAGTGTGGTCCCGGTGGGAGGCGATGCGGCTTGCCAACCGCCTCCGCGGGCCGCAGCAGGCGATTCTCTACGGATTGCTGGAGGGCTACCTCCAGGAAGAACTGGCCCAGTCTCTGGGGTGCACGGCGGCGAACGTCTCGTACCACGTGCGCAAGATCCGCGAGGGCTTCCGAGCCCTGGCGGCAGAGAGTGTGGCCGCCTGAAGCCGGGGGAAACACGGTCACCCCGGTTACCGAGCGCCTCGGCGCTCAACCAATAGGAGGAACCAGAGAAATGGAACGACGCTGGATCTTATCCGCCGTCGCAGCGCTGGCAGTATCCGCGCCGGTTATGGCTGACGAAGTGGCCCCTGTGGCTGCCCCCGAAGCCCCGGTGTCCGCTGTCACGATCGCACCGGAACCGGCCGTAGCGCCGGAGGCATCCGACGCCACTCCGGAAGCACCCGCGGCCCAGCCGGAAGTGTCCGAGGGCAAGACCGAAGCGCCCGTGGCCCAGCCGGCCGGCGCCCCGCTCCTGCGGCTTGCCCAGGGTGCGCCGGCTGCCGGTGACAAGCCCACTACCCCGATGGGCTCCACCGAGGAAGAGCCGAAGGCTCCCAAGTTCACCTGGGGCGGACAGACGGACTTCTACTTCGTCAGCAACCTGAACAACCCGTGGAACGGGCGGAACGGGCTGCGAGCCTGGGACATCAAGGACGAGCACGGCCCGCACCTCGGCCTCATCGAGTTCTGGGGCGAGTACGCCCGGGATCCGATCGGCGCCCGCGTGGACCTGAACTTCGGGCCGACCGCCCGGCTGAACGGCTCCACCGAGCAGAGCGATCAGGACTGGCTGCAGTACTTCCAGCAGCTCTACGTGAGCGCCAACCTGAACAAGTCCGGCACCACGTACATCGACTTCGGGAAGTACGTGACGCCGATCGGCGCGGAAGTCATCGAGCCGGCCGGTAACTGGTTCTACAGCCAGGGCACGATGTTCACCTGGCCGATCCCGTTCTGGCACTTCGGCGCCCGCGTGACCCACAAGTTGAACGACACGGACTACGTGATGTTCCACGTGAACCAGGGGTGGGGCACCGTGGTGCAGCCGGCCGGCGCCGGGCCGAACTTCGGTCTCACGGGCAGCAAGGTGCTGAGCCCGAAGTGGACCGCCACCGCCAGCTACCTGGGCGGCGACAACTTCGCCGGCATCAACGAGCCGTCGTGGCGCCACCTCCTCAACAGCGTGGTGGCCTACAAGCCGAGCGAAGACTCCAAGCTCAGCTACCTGTTCGACCTGACGCTGGGCCTCCAGAACGACTTCGCGCTGGAGCCGGGCGAAGGCAAGACGGCGATCTGGTACGGCGTGCAGGCGCAGACGAAGTACTCCTTCAAGCCGGATCAGTACACCGCGGCCCGCTTCGAGTACCTGCACGACGGGGACGGGGCGCTCTTCGGTAATGACCTGGATATCTTCACGATCTCCCTCAACTACACGAAGGTGTTCAACAAGAACTTCCAGACTCGCCTGGAGTACCGCCACGACTTCTCCGGCGGCGGCGAGCCGTTCGCGGCCAGCTCTCGTGGGACTTTCACGGGTGACCAGGGGACCTTCATCCTGGGCGCCATCGTGACCTACTAGACGTCCTCACCTGGTGCACTCCCCCCGACCCGCGGCGCCCTCCATCCCCGGAAGGCGCCGCGGGTTAGGCCCGGGGAAGTGTGCCGACCCGCCAGGGGCCTTGTGAAGGGATCCGGATGGGGTTGCGCTCGATGAGCCTGCGCTTCGCCCTCGCTCGCCTTAATACCGTAGTTTCCCCCTGACCTGTCGGGACCACCGATCCATCGCTGCAGACGTTTCAACGTGGAAACGCGCCTCAATGACGAGCTCTGTTCCAATCAACCGGCGGATGGCCGGAACCTAGAGGAGACAAGAGCATGACCGATCGCCTGCGTTTCGGCAGACTTGCGGCGTGGAGTGTTCTCGCTGCGACTGTGCTGACATTAGTTTCTGGCCTGGGCACTCCTGTGCATGCTCAGGAATCGACGGCGCCGGCCGGGAACGGCCCGGCGGTCACGGCCCCCGCCCCGGAGATGGCCCCGGCTCCGGAAGCCGCGCCAGCCCCTGCGCCCGCAGAAGCGGCCGCGCCGGCCGCGTGGGCCCCGGATACCGGCGACACCACCTGGCTGCTGGTATCTTGCGCCCTGGTATTGTTGATGACTCCCGGCCTGGCCCTCTTCTACGGAGGCATGGCGCGGCGGAAGAACGTGCTGGGCACGTTCATGCACAGCTTCATCGCGATGGGGATCATCTCGGTGCTGTGGGCGGTGGCTGGATACGGCATCGCCTTCGGCAAGGGGAATGACTTCATCGGCGGGGGGAGCTTCATGTTCCTCAGCGGCGTCGGCATCGGGGATGCCGCTCCGCTGGCCGGCACGGTGCCGCATCAACTCTTCATGGCGTTCCAGATGATGTTCGCCATCATCACCCCCGCCCTGATCAGCGGCGCGTTCGCGGAGCGCGTCAAGTTTAGCGGCTACCTGGTGTTCATCTCCCTGTGGTCCCTCCTGGTTTACTCGCCTCTGGCTCACTGGGTGTGGTCGCCGGAAGGCTGGCTCTTCAAGATGGGCGCGCTGGACTTCGCCGGCGGCACCGTCGTTCACATCAGCTCCGGCGTGACGGCGTTTGTGGCGTGTCTCATCATCGGCAAGCGGAAGGGCTACCCGAACGAAGAGATGCGTCCGCACAACCTCACCATGACGCTGCTGGGCACCGGCCTGCTGTGGTTCGGGTGGTATGGCTTCAACGGCGGCAGCGCCGTGGCCGCCGGCGGACTGGCCGTGGCCGCGTTCGTGAACACCCACATGGCCACCGCCGCCGCGATGATGGCGTGGGTGCTGGTGGAGTGGGCGCACCGCGGCAAGCCGACCGCCCTGGGCGCCGCTTCGGGTGCGGTAGCCGGGATGGTGGGAATCACCCCGGGCGCCGGCTTCGTGGAAGTGATGCCTTCGATGGCGATCGGCGCGCTCACCGCGGTGATCTGCTACTTCGCCGTCGTGGCGCTGAAGCCGAAGTTCGGCTACGATGACAGCCTCGATACCTTTGGCGTGCACGGCATCGGCGGGACGGTGGGTGCCATCCTGACCGGCGTCTTCTGCACCACGGCCGTCAATTCGGCCGGCAAGCAGGGGCTGCTTTACGGCAACCCGAGCCAGTTGGTGACCCAGCTCATCGGCGTTGCGGCGACCTGGGTGTTCGCGGCGATCGTCGGCGGATTGCTGTTCGTGATCGTGGACAAGACGATCGGCATGCGCGTGGCCGCGAAGGACGAGGAAGCTGGTCTGGATGTCAGCCAGCACGGTGAAGAAGGATACGTCATGTAAGGCGGTCGAGTGGTCGGGCAGCCGATCACACTGGCCCATCGGAATCGGGAGACTTCAGGATGACCAAGATCGATGTGGTGATTCGACCGGAGAAGCTGGAAGCACTCCAGCACGCTTTAGAAGACATGAGTCTGACCGGAATGACGGTAACCGAGGTGCGTGGCGCGGGGCGCCAGGCGGGTTACGTGGAGCGTTACCGCGGCATGGAATACCGGGTGCGCCTGCTGCCGAAGGTGAAGGTGGAGGTGGTGGTAGCGGACGCGATCGTGGAGAACGTGATCAAGGCGATCCGGGACGCGTGCCTTACCGGTGAAGTCGGCGACGGCAAGATCTTCCTGTGGAAGCTGGACGACGCGGTGCGGATCCGGACGGGCGACCGCGGAGACGCGGCGCTGTAGTTCTAAACAGGAAGGTGGAGTAACCCTCCACCTTCCCAAGAGACGAGCAGCGTGGCCGGGGCGGTGACTGACCGCCGCTCCGGCGCCTGTTCCAAGTTCGGGCAGTCAGTGGAGGGTGGAAGCGATGGTCAAGATTGAAGCGATCATCCGGCCGGAACGGCTGGACGACGTAAAGTCCGGCCTGGATGAGATCGGGATCCACGGGATCACGGTTCAGGAAGTCCGGGGCGCGGGACAGCAGCGGGGCTACGTGCACCGCTATCGAGGCGCGGAGTACCGGGTGAACCTGCTCGAGAAGATCAAGCTCGAGACGGTGGTCGCCGACGGGCAGGTGGATGAGGCGGTCCAGGTGATCGTGACGGCCGGCCGGACCGGTGAGGTGGGAGATGGAAAGATCTTCCTGATTCCGGTGACGGACGCGGTGCGGGTGCGCACCGGAGAGCGCGGCGAGGCCGCGATCCTCTAGATCTCCAAAGCATGGAGTGGCCGGCCGGGTGGCCAGACAGTGTGACGGGCAGATGCGCTTGCTTCAGGCGCGCATCTGCCCGTTTTGCCGTGTGGGGAAGGGTGAGTGGTGAGGTGGTGAGTGGTGGGTGTCATTCATCGCGGAGCGGGTTCGAGCGCGGCTTAAGGGATTGGCCGTTGCCTGGTAGGGGTACACGCAGGGGTTGCCCTCGCCAGAGCAACCCCCCGACGCTGGCAGAGCGGTGCCGACCAATTGGGGCGGTACGGCTTTGCGCCTGCCTACACCGTCCTCGTTTCCAGGGCAATCACGGCGGATGCCGCTACCAGGCAACGGCCTTGAGCCCACCCCACCTTTCGCGGTCATACCCGGTGGTGAGTGGTAGCCCAGAGGCGGAGTGTCGCAAAATGACCCCAGGTGGTATTCTCCGCCGAGCCCCCTGGGTCGCTTACACGTGATGATCACTCGTTCGCTCCGCTCTCCGCTTCTCGTTGGGTTGGTGCTCGGCCTGGCCGTGGCACTGTGCCTGTCGCCTGCCCGGGCCCAGCACCCCGGTGATGCGCCTCCGGTTCCGGTGGTGTCCGCGGACGCCGATGAGAACCGCCGGACCGGTGAGCTGCTGGTGGGGCTGCTGGTCATCATTGTCGGAGCGAAGCTGGGCGGGGAGCTGTTCGAGCGAATGGGCCAGCCCGCCGTGCTGGGAGAGATCGGCGCGGGAATCGTGATCGGGAACCTGGGGCTGGCGCAGTTCCACGGGCTCGACTTCGTGCGCACGCAGGAGGGCATCATCGCGCTGAGCCAGCTTGGCGTGATCCTGCTGCTGTTCGAGGTCGGGTTGGAGAGCAACCTCGAGGACATGCGGCGGGTGGGCGGCTCCGCGTTCGTGGTGGCGGTGCTGGGGGTGGTCGTTCCCTCGCTCCTGGGCTGGGGCGTGGCGCGCCTGATGATCCCGCAGGCGCACCCGCTGGCCTACGTGTTCATCGGCGCCGCGCTGTGCGCCACCAGTGTCGGCCTCACGGCCCGCGTGCTCAAGGACCTGGGCCAACTGCAGCGGCCCGAGGCGCAGATCGTGCTCGGCGCGGCGGTGATCGACGACGTGCTGGGGCTGGTGGTGTTGGCGGTGGTGGGCGGGCTGGTCTCCGCTGCCAGTGGTGGTGCGGCGCTGCCGCCGGCCGCCATCCTGCTCATCATCGGCAAGGCGGTGGGGTTTCTCGTGGGCGCCCTCGTCATCGGCGGCTACCTGTCTCCCCGGCTCTTCCGTTTGGCCAGCTTCCTGAACGTGCGGCACATGCTGCTCGTTACCAGCCTCGGGTTCTGCTTCCTGTTGGCCCGCATGGCGGCGGAGATCGGGCTGGCGCCGATCGTCGGCGCGTTCGCGGCGGGGCTCATCCTGGACCGGGTGCACTACCAGGACTTCACCGACCGCGGCGAGCACACAATCGAGGAGCTGATCCACCCGCTCTCCGGGTTCCTGGTGCCGATCTTCTTCGCGGTGACCGGGATGCACGTGGACCTGAGCATGCTGGCCCAGCCGAGCACGCTGGGGCTGGCGGCGGCGCTCACGCTGGTGGCGATCCTCGGGAAGCAGGTGTGCGGGCTGGGCGTGATTCAGAAGGGGCTGGACCGGCTCTCCGTGGGGTTCGGGATGATCCCGCGCGGCGAGGTGGGACTCATCTTCGCGAACATCGGCCTGGGCATGCGCGTGCCGGGTCCCGGCGGGCAGCTGGTGCCGCTCCTCGACCCCGGGACGTTCGGCGCGGTGGTCATCGTGGTGATGGTCACCACACTGGTTACACCGGGGCTGCTCAAGTGGAGCCTTACGCGTGGGACCGCACCTGCCCGAAATTAGCCGCAGATGAACGCGGATGCACGCAGATGGGGAAAGGGTGGAGGTCCTCAGTCATCTGCGCTCACGCAGCGTTGTCGTCAACCGGAGGAGTCTCGCGATCCAGCGGGCCGGTAGCCGCCCGTGGGACCTCAGTGCGTCACCCGCCGGCCGGAGCGTAGTGAAAGCGGGACCTTATTGCTGTAGGGCTGCGAGTACTTTCTCCAGCAGCCGGGGCACGTAGCCGGCGTAACGCTGGGGCGCGGCGGCGTCCTTCGGATCGATCGCCTTGAGCGCCGGTAGGATCGGCGCGGCTTTGGCGCCCAACTCGTCGATGGCGGTGAGCGCGGTCAGCGCGGCGAACATGCCCTGCCCACCCGCGGCGAGTTCCGCGAGCACCGGCAGCGCCTTCTGGAGGTCCGCCTCGTCGCCGTAGCGGCCCAGCGCTTCCGCCGCCACGGCGCGCACGTAGGGCGAGGTATTGCCCAGCGCGTCGAGCAGCTCCTTTTTTGAGTCCTTCACGGCGGCGGTCCCGCGGATCAGGATGCCGGTGGCGCTCCAGTAGCGGACGGCGCTGTCCGTATCCCGGAGACCGTCTTTGAACATCCGCTGCGGCTGGCGCTGGTCGGAGCTGGCCAGGTTGGCGAACAGGAGGACGCGGTCGAAGTCGTACTTCGTGCGGTCGTGACCCATCTCGTAGGGGGTGAGGCCTGCCGAGCGGGACTTTACCTCGCCCTCCGGCACGAAGCCGACGTCCCGGATCTCGCGAGCCAGCGTTTGCTGCGCGGCGCGCAGCCGCTCCAGCACTTCCCGGTGCTCCGGTGACTTCGCGAGGTTCTTCACTTCGTCCGGATCGGATTGGAGGTCGTACAGCTCCTCGCCTGCGCGCGGCTCCCAGAAGTATGTCTGCGGCGCCTTCAGCTTCCCGGCGTCGAACAGCTCTTTCCAGATGCGGGTGGTGTCCGTCTCGAACTGGTAGGCCACGTGCTGGCCGTGGGGCCGGTGCGGGAGGTAGTTGCGCACATAAACGTAGCGCGCGTCCCGCACGGAGCGCACCAGGTCCACGCGCTCATCCATGCGCCCGCGAAATCCGTACAGGTAGGGCTGCGGGGGCGTGTCGTACTTCCCCATGAAGGCGTGCCCTTGCTGGTAGGAAGGCGGCTGCACTCCGGCCACACTCAGCAGCGTGGGGGCGAAGTCGACGAAGCTGACCAGTCGCTCCGTAGTGCCGCCCGGGGCGTAATCCTTCGGCGCGAGGGCGCGGAACTTCTCCGGCACGTGGATAAGGAGCGGCACCTGGAGGCCGGAGTTGCAGGGGGTGCGTTTGCCGCGGGGCAGCCCGGTGCCGTGGTCCGAGTAGAAGAAGACGATCGTATCGTCCGCCAGGCCGGCTGCCTCCAGCTCCTTCAGCTTCTCCCCAACCTCCGCGTCCATCGTGGTGACGTTGTCGTAGTAGTGCGCCACATCCCGCCGGATCTCAGGGGTGTCCGGGTAGTAGGACGGCAGCGGCGCTTTGGCGGGGTCGTGGACGAGCGGGTGCTTCCGGTTGCGCACCTGGCTCTCGTGCGTGATGGTGAAGTTGAACACCGCGAAGAACGGTTGGCCGGCCGGACGGCTCTTCCAGTGCGCGCGGGCGGAGGACTCGTCCCACACCTTGCCGGGCTCCGCCAGGTTGTAGTCGGTCTTGCTGTTGTTGGTACAGTAGTAGCCGGCGTCTCGCAGCAACTGGGGATACAGCTTGAAGCCGGCCGGGAGGCGGTCCATGCTCCGCATGTTCTCCGTGCCGGTGCAGGGCGGGTAGAGGCCGGAGATCAGCGTGGTGCGGGCCGGCGCGCAGACCGGCGCGTTGGACCAGGCATGCCGGTAACGCAGCGCCCGCGTGGCGAACCGGTCGAGATTCGGGGTGGTGGCGTACCGGTCGCCGTAGGGACCGATGATCGGGCTCATATCCTCGCAGGTGAGCCAGAGGATGTTCGGCCGGGCCGGACCCTGCGCCGCGGCCGGTATACCGGCCTGCCCGGCGGCGACGAGTGCGCATACCGCGAGCCCGAAGGCGGTTGATAGCCGGCGCGTGGCCGTAGTGATCGAGGTCCAGCGCATCGAAGCCTTCCTTCCGCGAGGTGGGCGAACCGCAGGAGGGACCGTTCGCCGCCAGCGGAACTGTTCAGAGCCGCCCGGTAGCACCTCCTCCTCAGCGCCCTTCAGGGGACCGTCGGCGATACAACGAGGATGGGAAGGCGCGTAGCGCAGGTGTTCAGGTGTTCAGGTGTTCAGGTGTTCAGGTGTTCAGGTGTTCAGGTGTTCAGGTAGCAAGCGCCTCACCCGATAGACTCGGAATGCCTCCCTGGTGCGCGGCGAAGCCACAACGGCGGGCGAACACGCCGAGCCTGCATTACGAGCCAGCAGGCGTTCTAGACGCGGGGGTAAGATCCCTCGACGATCGGCAAGTTGCTTCGCACCGAGCACGTTCCGCTCGGGATGACCTGCTTTTCGGGGCATCGCGAGGTTCGGGACGGCGTGTTGGGGAAGCGCTACGCGTGGCGTTCAGGTGTTTAGTAGACGAGACGCCCTAAGAGCGAACGATCGGTGATTTCCCTGAACACCTGAACACCGAACACCTGAACGCCCTCCCTCAGGATGGAATAACGGCTGTGTCAATTACCTTCGGCAAACGGATGAGTATCGTCGGGCTGGCGCTCGGCTCTGCGTGGCTGGCGGGCGCTGCGGCGCTGCCGGGCACGGCGCAGCAGCGGGAGAGGCTGGTTCCCATCCCCGCGAACCTGAACTATTACGAGCCGGTGCGGGAGAAGGTGACGCCCGAGAAGCTCTCGGTAGACCTTTGTGTTTACGGCGGCACGTCGGCCGGGATCTCGGCGGCGGTGCAGGCGGCGCGGGATGGGCGGACGGTGGTGCTGGTGGCGCCGGAGGAGCACCTCGGGGGGCTCACCACCGGCGGGCTTACCTACACCGACTTCGGGAACAAGGGCTCCATCGGCGGCCTGTCGCGCGAGTTCTACCAGCGCCTCGGCAAGAAGTACGGCGTTCCGGAAGAGTGGAAGTTCGAGCCGAGCGTGGCCGAGCAGGTCTACCAGGAGATGATCGCCGAGGCGAAGGTGCCGGTGCGGTTCCGCCACTTCCTGAAGTCCGTCAGCCGGAAGGGGCCCCGTCTACTGGCCCTCACCACGGAGCGCGGGCTGACCGTGAGCGCCAAGGCGTTCATCGACGCCACCTATGAGGGCGACCTCATGGCGAAGGCGAAGGTCTCCTACACGGTGGGCCGGGAGCCGAACTCCCAGTACGGGGAGAAGATCAACGGCGTCCAGCTCCACGAGAAGCACCAGTTCGAGTTCCCGACGGATCCCTATGTAAAGGAAGGCGATCCGAAGAGCGGGCTGCTCCGCGGCATCAGTCCGGAGCCGCTGGCGCCGCAGGGCAGCGGCGACAAGAAGGTGCAGGCGTACAACTTCCGCCTGACGCTGACGAAGAATGCGGTGAACCGCATTCCGTACCCGAAGCCGGTGGGCTACGATCCGCGCGATTACGAGCTCCTGGCGCGCTACCTCAAGCTGGACACGAAGTTCCTCTTCGGGAAGTACGACCTGCTGCGCAACGAGAAGTACGACAAGAACAACCACGGCGCGTTCTCCACGGACTTCATTGGGGAGAGCTGGGCGTGGCCGGAGGCGGACTACAAGACCCGCGAGAAGATCTTCCGGAAGCATGTGGTGTACCAGCAGGGGCTCATGTGGTTCATCACCAACGACCCCCGCGTGCCGGAAGACGTGCGCGCGCGGCTGGCCGAGTGGGGGCTTTGTAAAGACGAGTTCGTGGATACCGGCGGCTGGTCTCGCCAGCTCTACGTGCGGGAAGCGCGCCGGATGGTGTCCGACTACGTGGTCACGGAGCAGGACTGCCGCGGCAACCGGAAGGCGGAAGACTCGGTGGGGCTTGGCTCCTACGGCATGGACTCCCACAACTGCCAGCGCGTGGTGGTGAATGGCGTGGTGAAGAACGAAGGCGACGTGCAGCAGGCCGGCTTCCCGCCGTACCAGGTCGCCTACCGGTCCCTCGTGCCGAAGCGGGACGAGTGCGAGAACCTCCTGGTGCCGGTCTGCCTCTCCTGCTCCCACATCGCGTACGGCTCGGTGCGGATGGAGCCGGTGTTCATGATCCTGGCGCAGTCCGCCGCGGTAGCCGCCGGGCTGGCGATCGACGGCGACGGGATCGTGCAGAACGTGAGCTACCCGGCGCTCCAGAAGCGCCTGCTCCAGTTGAACCAGGTGCTGGAGTGGAAGGGCGGCTCCGGCGCCATCGCCCCGATCGACCCCAAGGGCCTGCCGGGGATCGTGCTGGACGACCAGGACGGGAAGCGGTCCGGTGAGTGGTCGCTTTCGAGCCGCTCCGGGGAGCGGAAGGTCGGCACCGGATACCTGCACGACGGGAACGTGAGCAAGGGCCAGGCCTCGATCCGTTTCACGCCGGAGCTGCCGGCGGACAACGAGTACGAGATCCTGATCATCGCTCCCGCCAACCCGAACCGGGCCACGAACGTGCCGGTGACGATCGCGATCGAAGGCGGAGAGACGCGGACGATCAAGCTGAACCAGCGGGGCGGCGAGGACGACGACGCTTTCCGGTCCCTGGGCCGGTTCCGCCTCCCGGCGGGACGCAAGACCACCGTGACCATCAGCAACCAGGGGACGGACGGGTTTGTGGTGATCGATGGGGTTCAGTTCTTGGCCCGGTAGGGAAGTTTGCTGCGCGTGCCCTTACTCGGAGCGCCGGGGCGGGGCACTGGAGTAGTGGAGTATGGGAGGTAATGGGACTGGTGCGGCCTACGGCCGCGTTCCCCACTACTCCCATACTCCAGCACTCCATTACTCCCCTTTGGTTTGGAGTAAGATTTACTGCCGAGCCAGCGCTCGGCGTGTTGTTGTACGCTCGGGATAGCACCTTATGGCAGACGCCCCCCTCTCCCTGACCGAGATCGAAGCCGTCGTGCGCCGCGTGGTTGCGGAGCAGCCGATCGTGGACATGCACACCCACACCTACCCGCCTTCGTTCGGGACTCCGGTGCCGAACGCGAGCGGCAGCCCGGACCCGAATGGGCTGATGCTGTGGGGCGTGGATGAGCTGCTCACCTATCACTACCTGATCGCGGAGGTGTACCGGGTGGTGCCGCCCAGCCGGCTCCCGTACGAGCAGTTCTGGCGGATGACGCGGCAGCAGCAGGCGGACCACATCTGGAAGCACCTGTTCCAGGAGCACACCCCGATCTCCGAGGCGTGCCGCGGGGTGATCACCACGCTGACGAAGCTGGGGCTCGATCCCTCCAGCGACAGCCTGGAGCAGATGCGGCGCTTCTTCGCGGAGCAGGACCCGAGCGGGTTCATCGACCGGGTGATGGAGCTCTCCCACGTGGAGAAGATCACCATGACCAACGAGGTCTTCGACGACAACGAGCGTGGTCGCTGGCTGGCGGATCCGGGTATCGGTGCGGACCCGCGGTTCAGCGCCGTGCTCCGGATCGACAAGATGATCCTGGACTGGCAGGGGGCCGCGCGCAGCCTGAACGAATGGGGCTACGCGGTGGCCGCGGAGCTGGACGACCGCTCCGTGGAAGAAGCGCGCCGCTTCCTCCGCGAGTGGCTGGACCGCATGCAGGCGATCTACATCGCCGTGAGCCTGCCGCCGGAGTTCAGCTACCCCGCCGGGAACGATCCGGTGTCGCGAGCCGGGCAGGCGGTGCTGGAGCGGGTGATCCTGCCGGTATGCGCGGAGCGGGGCCTGCCGTTCGCGATGATGATCGGCGCGGTGCGCGCGGTGAATCCCGGGCTGCGCGGCGGCGGCGACATGGGCGGCAAGGCAGACATCACCGCCGTGACCAACCTCTGCGCGGGCTTCCCGGACAATAAGTTCTTCGTGACGATGCTGATGCGGGAGAATCACCACGAGCTGGCGGTGGCGGCCCGGAAGTTCGGCAACTTGATGGTGTTCGGCTGCTGGTGGTTCGTAAACAACCCCTCGCTGATCGACGAGATCACCCGGATGCGCATGGAGCTGCTGGGCACCAGCTTTATCCCGCAGCACTCGGACGCGCGGATCCTGGACCAGCTCGTCTACAAGTGGGACCACAGCCGCAAGCTGATTGGCACGGTGCTCGTGGATAAGTACACGGACCTGGCGGCCTCCGGCTGGCGGCTTTCGGAAGCGCAGATCCGCCGGGACGTGCGGCTGCTGCTGCGGGATAATTTCGTCGATTTCTGCGAACGGTAGGTAGGAGCGCTATGGCATTTCCAGGATTTGATCTCACGGGCAAAGTCGCCCTGGTAACGGGCGGCACGAGCGGGCTGGGCCGCTCGATCGCGCTGGGGCTCGCGCAGGCGGGCGCGACGGTGGTGGTCGGCTCCCGCGAAGAAGCGAAAGTGGCCGGCACCGTGGAAGAGCTGCTCGCCATCTCCCCGGGCCACGGCGGCCGGCAGGTGGACGTGGGCGATCCGGCCACGATTCAGCCGGTGTTCGACGCCGTGATGGCGGACCACGGTCGGCTGGACATCCTGGTGAACGCCGCCGGCACGATCCAGAAGAAGGACCCGCTGGAAGTGACGCTGGAGGAGTTCGAGCGGGTGATTCGCATCAACCTCACCGGGCTGTTCCTCTGTTGCCAGGCCGGCGGGCGGATCATGAAGGCGCAAGGCGGCGGCGCGATCATCAACATCGCCAGCCTTACCAGCTACGTGGGTCTCTCGGAAGTTACCGCGTACGGCGCCAGCAAAGCCGCCGTGGCGCAGCTCACCAAGTCCCTGGCCAACGACTGGGCGCAGCATGGCATCCGCGTGAACGCCATCGCCCCGGGCGTCTTCCCCACGCCGCTCAACCAGAAGCTGCTGGAGGGCACGCCCCGCGGCGCCTTCCTCCTCCAGCACACCCCGATGGGCCGATTCGGGCGCCCGGACGAGATCGCCGGCGCGGCCGTTTACCTGGCCAGCCCCGCCGCCAGCTACACCAGCGGCGAGGTGATCGTGGTGGATGGGGGCTTCCTCACGCGCGGCGTGGGACCCACGTAGGGAAGTGCGAGGGGCGAGGTTTGAAGTGCGAATTGGGAGAGCGGGAGCCGGCGAGAGCACTGCTCGTCGGCTCCGTTTCTCGGGCCATCCTGCCGCCGCGTGGTTTTAGAAATTGTAGAGAAAATCGGATAGGGAACGCGAAGCGTGCTGGCAAACGGAGAGGTGGCAGGCAGTTGTAGCTCATTCGTCGTGGGGCCTGTCACCAGTCCGCTCCGGGAGGGAGGTGTGTGATGCGCATCCTCGTGGTTGACGATAATCGAGACGCCACGGATACCCTCATCGACCTGCTGGTCGCGTACGGGTTCGACGCCCGGGGCTGCTATTCCGGCAGCGAGGCGCTGGCGGAAGCGCTTGCGTTCTCGCCGGACCTGTTCATCCTGGACCTTGCCATGCCGGGGCTGGATGGCATCCGCCTCTGCCGGGAGCTCCGCCAGAACCCGGCGCTGGACGGCGCGCGGTTCGTGGCGCTTACCGGGCACGATAGCCCGGACCTGCGCTCGCAGGCGGCAGCGGTTGGGTTCGTGCTCTACCTCCGCAAGCCGGTGCTGCCCTCAGAGCTGCACACGACGCTGATGGCCTTCAACCGGCACCCTTCCACCGCGTCCATGGTGCCCGCCAAGGCAGCGCATTCGTGCCCGTCGTCTCTCCCAGACAGCGACTGACGGGAACGTACGGCTATCTGTAGGCACGACTGGTGAAGGTATCCGGACGCCGGCCCCGCGGCCACCCGAGTGTCCGCTACCGGCGACGGTCCTCGCTGTGCGTCGCGCCCGTATCCTGGTCCGCACGAGATCACGCTCGTGTTCCAGGCGCATCGCCGCTCTCCGCGCAGGTTGCCGTGAGCGAACGCCGCACGAGGCGGCTGCCTACGGCTTTCTGGCCAAGGATACATTTCATCCAGCCGGGGCGGGTGCGGGCGGCTCGGCGGGGTCAGAGCCGGCGGTTTCCGGCGGGTCGGCGTCCCGCGAGGGGCGGAAGGGGGTCCGTCCCATCCACGGCTCGACCTTGAGGTTCACCAGCCAGTCCTTCACCGTGGGGATCCAGCCGAGGTCGTCCTTCACGTGCTGCTCGCCCACCAGGCGCACCGGGACTTCTTTCCCATCCGAATTGCGGACGGTGACGCCGAAGAGGCGCTCGCAGAGGAAGATGCCTTCCGAGTGATGGCGCAGCGCACGGTGACGGAAGTCCGGCAGGTGGGCTTTGGTCTCGTCGAACCAGTTATGGATCTGCTGATAGTCCTCCGATTTGCCCCCAAACAGCTTCGCCGAACGGACGGCATGGTGGTACGGGTGGGCCATGGCTTCAACCCGCCGGCGCTGGCGGCGCGGCGTGTGGATCGTCGACGATCTCGCCGGTCTGGAGGTCGGCGGTGAGCGCGCCGTATAGCTCACCCTCGCCGGTCCCGAAGCCGCTGCCCAACAGCTTGATCGCGAGCTCCCCGGCCAGCTCGTCCAGCGCGTAGGTGATCGCCTTTACCGGGGGGGCCTCCGCATACATCGCGGCGGCGTTGCCCCACATGCTTTCCCGCCCGGCGGCCTCCCGGATCTGCGCGATCAGCTCCGGTGTGGCGAGCGGCGGGAGCACTTCCCCCGGCGGGCGGCGCTCCTCGCCGAACAGCAGTGCCTCCGGGTGCGCAAACCCCTCGTCATAGCCGCCGTCGTAACGCACCCGGAAGGCGGTGGCCCCAGCATCGCGGAGCACCGTCAACATCAGTCGAGCGACCGCCTGGAGCTCTTCCGGCGCAAACGCAGCCGCAGCCGCGGTGTACTCGAACTCCCCGGATGGGGGATTGTCCGCGAACCCCGGCGGGAGCTCATCGGCGTCGAGCTCGCTCACGATCTCCTCGAACATCTCGACGGACCAGCGGTAGAAGGGCATTCGTGTCTACTCCCGAGGGTGATACCGGCAACAGTGCCTGCGACTGAAGGCAAGCTATAACCCTGTTACCCACCCGGCGGTAGGTATCCTTGGAGCCTAATCTCGGTTTAGCAGTGCGGACCGGCTGGTATGTTTCACTGTTTCACCGAGCCGAGAGCAGCCCATGCAGATTCCACATAAGAACACCGGCCGCCCGCTCTGGGTGGGGGACGGGGACACACTGGCCGGCGCGGATCTGCGGAAGGTGGATCTCTGCGGTGCCGACCTGCGAGGCGCGGATCTTCGCGGCGCACAGATGCGTCACGCGGTGCTGTGGGGGGCGGACCTGCGGAAGAGCCGGCTGGACGGAGCGGACCTGCGCTGCGCGGACCTGACCTGCGCGGATCTCTCCGGGGCCTACCTGCGCGAGGCCACCCTAACCGGAGCCGACCTTTCCGGCGCCCGGTGGAACGGCGCCACCTGCTGGCCGGATGGGTTCCAGCCGCCCCGGCGGATGGGGTTGATCGGGCACCTGCTCCGCTGCCGCGTCCCGCGCCGACGCGGACCGAAGGGGCCCAAGCGCGCGACCGGCTTCGCGGCGTGGTCTGGAGCGCTGCGCCGCTTCGTGTCACCGGGTACGGCCCGGCGTCCGCTCTAACCGATGCTCGGCTCCGAAGTGCGGATCGGCTGCGCCGGGTGGTCGCTCCGGAGCGAGTTTGCCGCGGAGTTTCCGGGTGAGGGAACGCACCTGGAGCGGTATGCGCGGCGATTTCCGGTAGTGGAGATCAACTCCTCGTTCTACCGCCCGCACCGCACGGAGACGTACGCGCGCTGGGCTGCGTCGACCCCACTCGACTTCCGGTTTGCGGTGAAAGTCCCGCGGGAGATCACCCACACGCGGCGACTGGTGAATACCGAGGAGCCGCTGGACCGGTTCCTCTCGGAAGCCGGTGCGCTGGGGGAGAAGCTGGGGCCGCTGCTGGTGCAGCTTCCGCCGAGCTTGCCGTTCCAGCCGGCGGCGGCCGCGGCATTCTTCTCGGCCCTGCGTGAGCGGTTTATTGGGGGCGTGGTGTGCGAGCCGCGGCACCGGACCTGGTTTACTCCGGAGGCCGAGGACCTACTGATCGGGTGCCGGGTTGCGCGAGTGGCGGCAGACCCGGCGCCGGTCCCTGCCGCCGCGGAGCCGGGTGGCTGGAGCGGCCTGGTCTACTATCGTCTACACGGCTCCCCCACGATCTACTACTCCCGCTACTCCGAGGAATACCTGGACCTGATGGCGGCTACTCTGGCGCGCTCCGGAGGCTGGTGCATCCTGGACAACACCGCCGAAGGCGAGGCGACCGCGAACGCCCTGGGGCTGCAGGCCCGGCTCGCCGGCGCCTCTGCCGCGAGCGCCGGCCCGGCAAGGGGTTCGCATCCCGGCAATTCCGGGTAAAGGGGGCTGGCACTGCCGCCTCCGGTCCGTCCCCTCCTTGCGCCTCCACCCCAGGGCCGGCATGGCGCCGATGTCGAGAGTGAGTGGGCTATGCTGGGTCAGGTCATCGATCGCTACACGCTGGTGGAGCGGCTGGGCTCCGGCGGGATGGGGGCCGTGTTCAAGGGTCACCATACCTCGCTGGATCAGTACCGGGCGGTGAAGGTGTTGCCGCCGCACTTCACGGACAACCCGGAGCTGGTGGCGCGATTCCTGCGCGAGGCGAAGCGGGGGGCGGCGCTGTGCCATCCCAACATCGTGCGGCTGGAGCATGTGGGGCAGCAGGACGGCCTCTATTTCCTGGTGATGGACTATGTGCCGGGACGCAGCCTCCGGCAGCTTCTGGACGACGACGGCCCGCTCCCGATTGACCGCCTGCTGCCGATTGCCCGGCAGGTCTGCGACGCGCTGGCCCACGCGCATGCCCAGGGCGTGGTGCACCGGGACGTAAAGCCTTCCAACATCCTCATCGAGGAAGGCGGGCGGGCGGTGCTGGCGGACTTCGGCATTGCGCGTTGGGGCATGGAGCAGGGGCCGGACCTCACGGCGATCGGCGAGACGGTGGGCACGCCGGAATACATGTCCCCAGAGCAGATCCGCGGCGAGCCGGTGGATGCCCGCAGCGACCTCTATTCGCTGGGCGTGGTGCTCTACGAAGCGCTCACCGGTGAGCTGCCGTTCAGCGCCCGCTCCCGGGCGCATGTGAAGCGCCAGCACCTGGAGCGACCGCCGATCTCGCCGCGGTTCTATACTCCTACGCTCTCGCCGGCCGTGGAACAGGTGATCCTGAAGGCACTCGAGAAGGGCCCGGCCGGCCGCTACGCCTGCGCCGGGCAGTTGGCGAAGGCGCTAGAGGCTGCCGTCAACCCACAGGCGGCGAGTCAGGAAGTGGCTGCTGACGAAGCCCCCGAGCCGGTACTCGACC
>JAJFMS010000278.1 GCA_020696885.1 Armatimonadota bacterium
CTACCTGCTGCGCCAGGGCGCAGGCGATGTTGTAGTAGCTGGCGGCGGCGTACTGCTCGCCCACGTCCGCCACGGCCCGGTAATGTTCGATGGCCGCGTCCAGGTCCCGGGCGTCGAAGTAGGCCCAACCGAGGCGGTAGTGCCACTCCGTCAGCTCGGACTTCGGGATGCCCTCCTGGCGGGCCTGCTCATACAGCTCGATCGCCTGCTCGGGATCGTGGAGCTTCCAGTAGGTCTGCCCCAGGTCGTTCAGCGCGCGCCAGCGAGAGTCGCGGGGGGCAGTTTCCACGGCCCGCGAGAAGTGCTTCTTCGCGCGCTCGAAGTCCCCGATCTGGTAGTTCACCGCGCCCAGCCGCATGAGCACCTGGAACGAGTCCGGATACCGCTTCGACGCTTCCCGGTAGAGGATGAGGGCCTTGTCCTTGTCGCCCTGCTCCAGCAGCGCGTCCCCGCGCTCCAGCTCCGCCTGGAGGACCACCGGCGTGGGGTCCGCGCTTACCCGCCAGGCCACCACGTAGAGGGCGGTGAGCACGTTGAGGATCAACAGCGCGGCGTAGGCGCTCACCCGCAGGAGGCGGGTTTGCTTCCACCGGATGCCGCGCGCCCACGACCAGATGAGCAGCGAGCAAAACAACGCGTACGCCAGGGTGGCCAGGTGCAGGGGCCGGTGCACCAGGCCGAAGACCTTGTCCATCACTGCCAGCACGGCGAACGAGGCGCCGGAGGCAGCGAGGGCTGCGGGCGGAGAAACCCGCCGGGGCCAGTTGGCTTGCATCAAAGAGCAGGCGTACGGTCGAGCACAAAAGACCAGACGAGAGGTTAAGCGACTCCCTGCGGCAGGACCACTCCACCGGCGCCATGACGCGGCTTCTTCGGCCCGCTGGGCTTCGGATCCGAGGGAGGCATGGTGCGGCTGGCTACCTGGCTACTCGCGAGGCTCACCCCGGCAACGGGCCGGGAACTATCACTCCCCCAGAGGGCGCCGGCAACCGCCAGGGCCAGCGCCGGCAGTACCAGGATCGTTTTATTCATTGGTTCCGTCTCTTCCCCGCGCGAGGCGGGCACTCGGCGACCACGACGAGTGTCGCGATCGCTCCCGGATCGTCAGCCCGTCCCCGGTGTTTCGCGTGGCAGGTGGGGACTGCTTCCGATAAAATAGGACCCACGAGACCCCCCGCGGGTTCCCCTCCATCATACCAGATCCCTCGGCCGGCCGCGAGGGCGCTGAAGGGTGGACCACAATCACCAGACGCGGCCGCACCGGTATCCGGAATTCGCAGAGTCCGAGCGAAGAGGGGACGGCGCAGGAAGTTGTCGCGAGCGCTCACAACAAGCTCCGGGAGCTATGCCATGCCTGAGTCCGTCGCCCGCTTTACCATTTCGATCCCGCCCGAGCTACTCGCTACCTTTGACGAGGTGTGCGCGGGCAAGGGCTACGCCTCTCGCTCCGAAGCGATCCGCGATGCCATCCGCGATTACCTGATCGCGCACGACTGGGCCGGCGGCGACGACGACCGGGAGGTGGTCGGCACGATCACCCTCGTCTACGATCACGAGAGCCGGCGCCTGACGGACGAGCTCACGGAGCGGCAGCACCGCCAGCACACGCACGTGCTCTCCTCCCTCCATATCCACCTGGATGCCCGCAACTGCCTGGAAGTGGTGGTGGTGCGCGGCTCCGGCAAGGAAGTGGCCGCCCTCGCGGATGAGCTGATCAGCCTGCGCGGCGTGAAGCACGGCCGCCTGGTGTGCAGCACCACCGGCACCGACCTGCCGTAGCAGACGTATGCTCAGGCGGAGGTAGAAGACAGCCATGATGCCCACCGAGATCGTTCCGACCACCTATGAGGAGGCCGTGCGGCTCCTCTCGACATGGCATGCCGAGTTGGACCGGGCGGACCTGCAGATCTTCTCGTTCCCGGACCCCGAGGCTCGCGTGGTGCGACTGCTTGAAGTGAGCAGCGACTTCGCGGAGTCCGACCAGTTGCGGCCGCTCAGCTTCGGCGCCTCGAAAGAGTTCCCATTTCGCAGCTCGGTCGCGCTTGCGACTCCAGCCGAATGGCAGGAAGTGTTAGCCGGGAAGCGGTCGCTCCCCGCAGAGTGGAGCCTCGCAGAACGACGTCTTGTCTGGCCCGATGGAAAAGCATGAGGCCTTCCTGAAGCAGGCTCGGAGCGACTTTGCGGTGTTCGAGCTGCTGCAGAGCGAAGACCGTACGGACGTTCCGGAGTGTCACCCGCTCCACTACCTGCAAATGGCTACCGAGAAACTCGCCAAGTCGGCATTCATTGCCGCGGGCGATACCACCGGGGATCGCTATTCCCACGTTGCGTTCTCCCACGTTCCCGATCATCTGGCTCGCCTCGATGTCGCGGTAGCTCTCGGCTGGACCGATTTCCGCAGCTACCAGGCCTTCCTGCGGCGAGCCAGGCCGCTCTTCCGTCAGATTGATGAGCTCAACCCCAGCGTCGGCACCTCGGCTGCTGACGGAGCCCCACCCGAGGGCGCAAACGTCGAGTATCCCTGGCGCCAGCGAAACCAAGCGGGGGAATTGGTCTGGTCAGCGCCCGTAGACCACGATTTCGGGCTGTTGGCCGCGTTGCTTCGCAAGCCGGACGGCGTCGCGCTGCTGACCTTCGTCCGCACGCTACTCGAGCGATTTGACGCGATCTTTCGATAACGTGAACCGATTGGTCATGCTGTTCCGCGCCGCGTCGCCTTCGTGCGGCGTCTCAGCGTAGTCACGAGGCAGGGCCGTTTTCCGAAGGGAAGTCCATGTGTCGCTCCGACCGGCTGGTGTTACGATTTTGAGAATCGTATGAAAGGGAGACTCTACCCTACCGGTGTAGTGTCTCTCCAACGTCCGCCAGATCGGCTTGGCCACCGGGATACCAATCCCGCCTTCGTGGACTCGCATACCGCGCGGCGAAGGTCGGGTTGGGTGCGGAAGATGCACTTCCCGGACCAAGTGATCATCCCCTAGATGCACATTCCAGACGGTTTTCTCAGCGCTCCGGTGGCGGCCTCGGCGGCCGTAGTCTCGGCCGTTTCGGTCGGGGCGGCGCTGCGCCGGGTACGGCCGGAGACGGAGCCCGGCCTGGCCCCACGGATGGGGGTCACCGCGGCCTACGTCTTTGCTGCCCAGATGGTCAACTTCCCGGTAGCGGCCGGCACCTCGGGGCACCTGCTGGGCGCATTGCTGGCGGCGGTGCTGGTAGGGCCGCACGCGGCCACCGTGGTGATGACCGCCGTCTTCCTGATCCAGACGTTCTTCTTCCTGGACGGTGGTCACACCGCTCTCGGCGCGAACGTGCTGAACATGGGCCTGGCGGGCACCTACGGGGGCTATGCGGTCTTCCGGCTGTTCGCGGGACCGGTCCCGGAGCGGCGGCGCTGCCTGCTGGCGGCCGCCGGCGCTGCCTGGGCATCCGTGATGCTGGGCGCCGGGCTCACGGCCCTGGAGCTGGCGGTCTCCGGCACGGTGGCGCCGCGCCTCGTCTTTCCCGCGATGCTGGGTGTGCACGCGATCATCGGCCTCGGGGAAGCGGCGATCACCGTGGCCGCGGTGGGACTGGTGTGGCGCGTGCGACCGGACCTCCTCACCGGCCGCGAGGCGCCGTCTCGTCCAGGCTCGCGCTGGGGCTGGGCCGCGGCGGGTGGCCTGGTGCTGGTGGCGCTCCTCGCACCGCTGGCCTCCTCCTCACCGGACGGCCTGGAGCGCGTGGCGGAGCGCCTGGGGTTCGAAGGGTCCGCTGCGGCTCCCGCGCTGCCCGGGCCGCTGCCGGACTACTCCCTGCCGGGTGTGGGGGAGGCTGGGTGGGCGCCGATCGCGGTGAGTCTGCTGGGTGGCGCGCTGGTGCTCGGCGCCCTCTGGGGAACCGTTCGCCTCCGAGCACCGCGGGCTCTCGCGCAAACCAATGAGCCGACCCGGCAGGTCGACGCGCGGGTGCGGCTGGGCTGCATGCTCGGCCTCGTGTTAACGGCGGTGCTGCTGCCGGCAAGCGAGGCCGGCAAGGTGCTGCTGCTGGCGGGAGTGGCCGGTCTCTGGGCCGTGCTCTCCCGGGTCTCGGCGCGCTGGCTGGCCGGACGCGCCGCGCTCCTGCTGCCGTTCATCGGCCTGGCGGCGCTCTCCAGCCCCCTCTTCCATGGCCGGGGAGTAGGCGCGGCCGGGTACGGGCTGGTGTTCCTGCGCACCGGCGCCTCGCTGCTGGCAACCGCGGCGTTCCTGGCGCACACGCCGGAGGGCGAGGTGCTCCGGGCACTGCGGGCTTACCGCCTCCCGAGGGTCCTGGCGGAAACGGTGGCGTTTGCCCTGCGCTACCTGCGAGTGCTCCAGGAAGACACCGCGCAGATGCTGCAGGCACGGGCGGCGCGCTCGGCCGGGCACGGCACCCTGGCGCTCCGGGCCAGCGTGGCGGGCGGCATCGTCGGCTCGCTGTTTATCCGCAGCTTCGAGCGCTCGGAGCGGATCTCCATCGCGATGGCCGCCCGGGGCTACCGGGGCGAAGCGCCGCCCCAGGATGATCGACGTCTGGAGTCGCTGGACCGGCTGTTTGCCGCAGGCTTCGCGCTGCTCTTGTTGGGGATCTGGATATGGCGCTAGCGGACCTGGCTCTGGAGCGCGTCGCGTTCACCTATCCGGATGGGCAGGTCGCCCTCCAGGAGGTAAGCCTGCACGTGGCGGCTGGCGAAACGCTGGGGCTGCTCGGCGCCAACGGGGCGGGCAAGTCGACCCTACTGCTCCACCTAACGGCCTGCTGCGCGGCACCGGCACGATCCGCGTCGGCGACCTGCCGCTCAACGACCGCACCCTCGCCCAGATCCGGGGGAAGGTGGGGCTGCTGTTCCAGAACCCGGACGATCAGCTCTTCATGCCCACCGTCTTCGAAGACGTGGCGTTCGGTCCGCGCAACCAGGGCTTTCCGCCGGACGAAGTGCGCCGGCGAGTAGAGCGGGCGCTGGCGGTGGCGGGGATGGCGGGCGCCGAGCACCGCCCGCCGCACCACCTGAGCCTGGGCCAGAAGAAACGCGTGGCGCTGGCCACCGTGCTGGCCATGGACTGCGAGGTGCTGGTGCTCGACGAGCCCACCAGCGGCCTGGACCCCCGGGGCCGCCGGGAGCTGGCGCGCTTCCTGGCCGGCCTGGAGCAGACCCGCATCGTGGCCACGCATGACCTCGAGTTTGCCGTGGAGCTGTGTGACCGGGTGGCCGTGCTCTGCGAAGGCCGGATCGCCGCGGAAGGCGCCCCCCGCGACATCCTGGGCGATGCAGAGCTGATGGAGCGCACCGGGCTGGAGGTCCCCCACAGCCTCCGATACCACGCCCCCGGGATCCCGCACCAGCATGCGGCCAGGGACGTGAGAGGATGAGGGGGCGAGGGGAGGATGCACCGAGCTCACCTCTCGCTTTCCCATCTCCCCATTTCCACGCTTCCGCATTTCCTCCAACGTGTTGTCCACGAGCTACCGGGCGATACCGGTGGCGTCGGAGCGCTCTGCGTGGGTCGGGATGCGCGCCGCTTCGTGTGGCAGTTCTCCATGCAACGCACTGGGAGATAGTAGAACCATGAGGTAAATAGAGGGGATGGGGCCTAGCCTGCTCAATAGGCATCTAGTTGGAAGCCCTATCGGTAATCAAGAAAGCAACCTATGGGTATTAGACCGGAGTCCCGTCACTCACTCTTGGTGGAGTCCGCCCGGAGCCTCCCTGCACTCGCGATC
>JAJFMS010000279.1 GCA_020696885.1 Armatimonadota bacterium
GCTGGCGAAGTACGTGCGCGCGCCGGAGGTCTACGTCTCTGCCTTCCAGCGCGTGGCCATCGCCGGGGGCATCCAGACCCCGGGCGTGCAGGACTTCCCCAAGGGCCAGGAGATCCGGCTGATGGACGCGATCACCCGTGCGGGTGGCTTCGTGGAACTGGCGCACAAGGACCGGGTGCTGGTGCTCCGCCGCGTGCCCGGCCAGCCCAACCCGCAAAGCCTCCAGGTGGACGTAAAGAACTACCTGCGAAAGGGTAAAGAGAGCGACAACCCCACGCTGGAGCCGAACGACCTGATCTACGTGGACACCGCGGGGCCGAAAAAGGAGAACCTGCTGGACAAGGCGCTGCCCTTCCTTAGATTCCTCTTATAGAGACTGTAGGGAATACGATATAATCCGAACAGAGCGCCGGAAGCTGCCGGGCTGGGAGAGGTTATGTCGCGCCGTGGCCCGAGGCGGAGCCGTCACGGCTTCACACTGATCGAGCTGCTCGTGGTGATTGCGATCATCGCCATCCTCGCCGCGATCCTCTTCCCGGTGTTCGCCGCGGTGCGGGATCGGGCTCGCATGACGAGCTGCGGCTCCAACACGCGCCAGCTCGCGCTGGGCGTGATGATGTACACCCAGGACTACGATGAGACGCTGCCGATGGTGACGAACTACGCGGCCGCCACCAACGCCCCGGATCGCGTCTGGATGTCCACGGTGCAGCCGTACGTCAAGAACGCGGGCATCTTTCTCTGCCCCAGCGCGGAGAACGCCGCGTTCGCCCCGGACTGGAACGGCCGCGGCACCATCCCGCTGGGCTACAACTCCCTCACCGGCTACGATCCGGTGGGTGTAGAGGCGCCGGTCGGCGTCCTGGCGCTGGCGGCGATGGACGAGCCCGCGCGTGCGGTGCTATTCGCCGAGACGCCTTCCGGACCTACCGCCTCCAAGTATCGCGGGTATACGTTCGACCCGATGAACGGCACCGTGAACGCCACGGACGTGCGGCTGTCCACGCCGCTCGTCGCGGACCGAGACCTGGTAGCGGGCAGCGCGCTGACCCCGGCACAGCTCAAACCGGTGTACTGCCGCCACCTGAAGAACGGGCAGAACGGCGGGTTCACCCAGGTGGTGCTGGCGGATGGCCACGTGAAGGCCTACTCCGCGCAAAGCATCCTCGGGCAGGATCGGGGCGCTAATCTGATCTGGCGCATCCGCTAAGACGCTTCCGGCGCCCGAGCACCCAGCGGATGCTACACCTCGAAGAACTGCTCAACGACGTCGCGGTAATCCGGGTCACGTTCGAGACGCTGGAGGTATTCCCGGGCGACCTGGCGCTGGCCGCGGAGCTGACCGGAGTGATTGCCGGGGCGCGGAGCCGCCTGGTCCACCGCCTCGCAGAGGTCCGGGACGACGTCGCGAGCCGGCGGACCGTGTCTTCCGATAACAGCCTCCGCGCGTTCAAAGTGATGATGCTGCGGATCATCGACCAGGGGACGCCCCGGCAAAGGCTGAACAGCCTGATGAAGGTGGACGTAGACGGATCCGGCGCGGATCCGCTCTATCGCTACGAATTCCATCCCGGCAGCGACCCGGACCGGCTGCGGTGCCTCCTGCCCGTGGAGTTCGCCGCCGGGATATTCGGCGACGTGCTCGCTACGGCGGCCGACGACGCGAGCTACCAGAGCAAGCAGGTGTTCGACGAGCAGATGTACCAGAAGTTCGTGGCGGTCATGTTTGCCGTGTACGCATCCACAGACCCGATGTTCTACGGATCCGACGACCTGTAGTCCTGTCCTTTACGGACTCGCTACTCACGGAAGCGAGGTGAGTCCCCGCCCTCGCCGTCATTGCGAAGCGCCCTTCGCCGCCTTGGGCCTTTGCCGTGCTCTCGTGGCGCTGTGGCAATCCCGAAGGTTAACCGGTACCAGGCGGGCGTGCTTCGACGGCTGGCAGGATCCGTACCAGTTGGGATTGCCACGGGCGCCAAAAGCGCGCCCTCGCAATGACTCGCTTCTTTTTTGGGCGCCCTACTCACGGAAGCGAGACTCATGGCAGTGGGGCGCGCCCCCGCCCTCCCGGGTCATTGCGAAGCGCCCATCGACCCTTGGCCCTTCACCGCACTTCCGTGGCGCTGTGACAATCCCGAAGGTTAACCGGTACCAGGCCGGGGTGCTTCGGCGAGGAGCAGGATCCGTATCGGTTGGGATTGCCACAGGCGCAAAGACGCGCCTTCGCAATGACTCGCTTCTTTTAGGGCCTCGCTTACTTACAGGAGCGTGTCCTACCCACGCCCCTTAGCCCCTAACGAGCAAAGGGTCGTGCGCAGTCCTTCCAGCTCTGCCTCCAGCTCCGGCAGCAGGTGCCGCACGCCGGAGAGGTTCTGGTCCAGCGCGGCTTCTTCCAACCGCACGATCAGGTGGAAGGCGGACTGGGCGGCGAAGTTGCCTACGGAGCCCTTCAGCGCGTGCGCCACCCCCGTAACGGACGGGAGATCTCCCGCCTCGGCTCCGGCCCGCAGGGCGGCGAGTTGGCGCGGGTAGGAGTCGCGGAACAGGTCCACCAGCTCATCCAGCAACTCGGTATCGCCCTGCACGCGCTCCATGAGTGCTTGCTGATCCAACACCGGCGCCTTGCTCACCAAGGCGCCGGGAGCGGCCAGGGGCGCTGGCGGATCGCCGGTGCCGCGGTGGGTCTGCTCGATGGCGTCGAACAGCGCCTGCGGCTGGAGCGGCTTGGTGACGTAGCCGTCCATCCCGGCCTCCAGGCATCGCTCCCGGTCGCCTTTGAGCGCGTGGGCCGTCATCGCGATGATCGGGAGGTGACCGGCATCCGCGCGGGCTTCGTACTCGCGGATCGCCGCAGTCGCCTCGAAGCCGCCCATCTCGGGCATCTGGACATCCATCAGGGCCAGGTCGAAGCGCTCTCGCTCCGCCGCGGCCACGGCCTGGCGCCCGTTCGACACCAGCACCACCTGGTGCCGCCACTTCTCAAGAACCCGCACGATCAGCTTCTGGTTCACCGGATGGTCTTCCGCTACCAGGATTCGGAGCGGGCGAGCCGGCTGCCGGTCCGGAACCGGTCCGGTGGAGGCTCGCGGTGCCGCGGCGGCGCCTCCGAGCGCAGCGGTGATCGCGTCGAGCAGGTCGGATTGCCGGACCGGCTTGGTCAGGCACGCGGCCACGCCCAGGGCCGCGCACCGCGCACCCTCCTGCGAGCGGGCCGCGGGAGACAGCATCATTAAGAGGGCGCCGACCGCCGATGGCTGCTGCTGCAGCCGAGCCGCCAGCTCGAAGCCGTCCATCCCCGGCATCTTGCCGTCCAGCAGCACCAGGTCGAAGGCGCGCCCTGCTTGCGCGGCCTCCGCTACGGCGACCAGCGCCGCGGCGGCGTCTGGCGCCAGCGTGGGATGCATCCCCCAGCGCGAGAGCAGCTCGTCGAGGATCCGGAGGTTGGTCGCGTTGTCATCCACCACCAGCACCGAGAGATCCCGGAGCGGCTCCGGCGATTCCGGGATCGCCGCCGCCAGCTCTTCGGACTGGCGCCCGAACCGGGCGATGAAGTGGAACGCGCTGCCCCTTCCCGCCTCACTCTCCACCCAGACACGGCCGTCCATCAGCCGTACCAACTGCTCGGAGATGGCCAGCCCCAGCCCGGTGCCGCCGTACTTGCGGGTGGTGGAGGCGTCTGCCTGGGAGAACGCCTCGAAGATCGATGCCTGTTTCTCCGCGGGGATCCCGATGCCGGTATCCACCACCGCGAAATGAAGGGCCAGGCCGTCGTCCGCGGCGGTCTCCTCCGGCGCGGGGTCCGCCAGGCTCACGCGGATGACCACTTCCCCGTGATCCGTGAACTTGATGGCGTTGCCGGCCAGGTTAACCAGCACCTGCCGCAGCCGTCCCGGATCGCCGATCAGCGCGTCCGGCACGTCCGGGAGGATGTGGCACGCCAGCTCCAGCCCCTTCTGCGCCGCCCGCATCCCCAGCGTAGCCACGGTGTCGCCCACAGAGCTCCGGAGATGGAATGGGATCGGCTCCAGGTCCAACCGGCCAGCCTCGATCTTGGAGAGGTCCAGGATATCGTTGATCAGCACCAGGAGCGCGTCCGCGGAGGCCTGCACCAGGTGCAGGTACTCGCGCTGCTCGGAGTTCAGCTCCGTGTCCAGCGCCAGATCCGTCATGCCGATGATGCCGTTCATCGGGGTGCGGATCTCGTGGCTCATGTTGGCCAGGAACTCGCTCTTGGCGCGGTTGGCGGCCTCCGCCTCTTCCTTGGCCTGCTGCAGCTCCCGTTCGGCCCGCACCCGCTCCATGAACTGCCCGATCTGGCTGCCGATGGCGGCGAACATCTCCAGCAGGTCTTCGTCCGGAGCGCGGATCTCCCGGCTGAAAAACTCGATGACCCCGGTGACCTCGCCGCCCGGGGTGATGGGGAACCCCAGCGCCCCATGCAGGCCGCACACCGCGGCATGGGGGGCACGGACGAAACCGCCCTCCTGGCTGAAGTCCTCGATCCAGACCGGCTTACCGGCGGCCCACACGCGCCCGGGGAGGCCCTCGCCGGGCGCGAAGGCGTTGGCGCGCACGGCGGACACGAAGCGGTCGATATCGAGCCCCGGGCGGTGGCCCAGGTCCACGCAGCGGAGCACGCCTTCATCCGGGGCGACGCTCCAGATCGCGCCGAAGTCCCAGCCCAGGCACTCTAGTGTCGTCTGCAGGATCCGCGGCGTCGCAGCGGCCAGTGAGGGAGACTCCGCCAGGATCCGGGTGATGGCGTACTGCGTCTCCTGCCGGATATCCGCGCGCTTCCGGTCCGTGACGTCCCAGAAGATCCCCTGGGTGCCGATGACGTCGCCGTCCTGCTCCTCGATAGCGGTCTTCATCACCTGGACGTAGACCCGCTCGCCGGTGCCGGTGACGTGGTCTTCCACCGTCTCGAGGCGGCCGGAGGAACGAGTGACCTGAAGGTCGTCCGCGCGGTACTTCGCGGCCAGCTCCGGGGTGAAGAGGTCGTGGTCCGTCTTCCCTACGATCTCCTCGAGCGGCCGGCCCACCGTGTCGCAGAACCGTTGGTTCGCGAAGGTGAAGCGCCCGTCCAGGTCCTTGCGGAAGATGTTCTGCGGCAGGCTCTCCACGAGCGAGTGGTAGAACACCTCGGACTGCTGCAGCGCGGCCTCGGCCTGACGGCGCTCCGCGTCGATCTGGTTGAGCCGGCGGGCGGTGACGCCGATGAGGAGCGCGAACACGCCCATGGTGCCCAGCGCGTAGACCGCCAGGCTAACGGGCGCGCTGACCCCGCCGTTGTGGCCCCACAGGACGATGGTGCCCAGCCCCAGCGGCACCAGTACCGCCGCGGGAAGCAGCCGCCGCACGAGAACCAACCCGGTGGTCTGGACGGGCGTACTCGGGCTGACGCTCTTCTCGACCTGCGCGCCCTGACCCATCGTCTGTCTCCCCCGGGACCGAAGCGGGAACCGGTGCGGTACTCTACTGTGTCGTTCGTCGGCCTCACCGCACTTCCTCCGCAGGGGAACCGGTCGCGCTTGTGTAATCTCTGTCCCGGCCCACTTTTCGCCGCGGTTGGAGCGGGATGTCCGACCCTTCCTGCCACGGTCCGCGTCACGAACATGCCTCAAGGAGCAAATCGATGAGCCACCCCGAAACGCCGCTCGTGGGAGCGGGCCAGCACCGTTACGCCGTGGCGACGGGCTGGGAGA
>JAJFMS010000280.1 GCA_020696885.1 Armatimonadota bacterium
GACCGGGCCGGCAGCGTTCGCACTCCATACCGTGATCGGACCGGACCAATCATCCTACGTCGACGTGGGACTCGCGAGCGAGCGGACGTACGTCTATCGCCTCGTCGCTTACAACGCTGGGGGGGACTCGCCTTACAGCACCGAAGTAGCCGGCACCACCCACCCGGAGGCTCCCGGGGCGCCCCAGGGACTGACTGCCCTCGCGCTGTCAGCCACCACGATCCAATTGGACTGGCTGGACATCAGCAGCAACGAGGCCGGTTTCCGTGTAGAGCGCCGCACCGACACCGGGAGCTTCACCGAGATCGGCGCCACCGGCACGGATGTCAGCTCCTACACGGACGAAAGCCTACAGCCGAATACTACCTATCGCTACCGGGTGCGTGCGCACAACGTGGGCGGGCTCTCCGCCTATAGCAACACGGCCAACACCGCCACTCCGGCGCCGCCGCCCGTCGCGCCCGAAGGGCTCCAGGCCACGGTTGTCTCCGCTACTGAGGTCGCGCTGACCTGGCAGGATCGCAGTGCGGACGAGACCGGCTTCCGCGTGGAACGCAGCCTGGGCGGCGCGTCGTTCCTGGTGCTGGCGAACCTCGGCCCCAACGTCGCCGCGTTCCGAGACGTCGCGGCGGAGCCGGACAGCACCTATCGGTACCGGGTGCAGTCCAACCGCGGCAGCACCCGCTCCGACTACTCGGAGGTAGTCACAGCCACCACGCCGGTCGCCAGGGGAGGGCAACTGGTCATCGGGAAGAAGGTCGATTTCAAAAAGATCCCCGTGGGAACGGCGCGCACCGTCTCCCTGGTGATCAGCAACAAGGATCGGAACACAGCGCTGCGTGTCACTATCGAGAGCCCTGCGGCACCGTTCGGGCTCTCCAGTGGCACTCAGACGCTCGTAATCCCGGCGAAGGGTAAGTCGACGATCACGCTGAGTTTCACGCCGGAAGCGCGGGGCGCGGTCTTCACCACCCTTGTGGTTCACAGCTCGGATCCGAACCGCATCACCAACGGCGTCCTGCTGAAGGGCGCCGGCAAGTAGCCGGTGACGATGAGGGTTCATCCCGCGGCATCGAGTTGGGCAATACGCTGGATCCGGCCGTGTTAATTCCGCGGAAGAATCGACGAATTCAACGTTTTATCTAGAATGAACCGCTCGAAATCCAAACAGGTCAATAGCCCATGAGCTGGTGCGGCAAGTCACTGGAACGGGGTACTTCAGAGTGGCTTTCGATCCCGCTAGACTGCGGGCAGGACGTCACGACCGTGCTCGAGCTATTCGCCTGTATCGGGACCATTCCCGGCCCCGTCGCGCTCATCGTCGCCGGTATTCACGGCGACGAATACGAGGGACCGGCGTCCCTCTGGGAGGTCGCATCCCAACTCGATCCGGCGCGAATTTCAGGGACCGTGCTGCTCGTTCCGGTGGCCAGCCCACTGGCGTTCGAAGCGGGAACCCGCGTGACCCCGCCGGATGGTCTCAACCTGGCGCGGGTCTTCCCCGGTAACGCGCTGGGCAGCCCCACGGAGCGGCTGGCCGCCTTCTTATTCCACGAGCTGGGAAGCCGGTGCGATTACCTCATCGACCTCCATAGCGGCGGCGTGGAGTACGACTTTCTCCCGATCGCCGGCTTCCGGGGCGCGCCGGACGACACCAACCCCTCCTTCCGGGCCGCCCGGGCGATGGACCTGGGCGCCCTCTGGCAGCTTCCGGACCGCGCAGGCGTATTCAGCCGCGAGGTGGCCCGGCTCGGCGCCGTAACCGTCGGGGCGGAGTACCGCGGCAGCGGGCAGCTCAACCGCGAGGGCGCGGAGGCCTATGCACAGGGAATCCTCTCGTGCCTGGCGCTTTGGCAGATCCTGGAGGGGCCGGAGGCGACGGTCGCCGTGCCGGCGCCGGTCTACACCAGCCACTGGCTTCTCTGCCCCGCCAGCGGAGTGTTCACGACACACCTCGCGCTCGGAGACCCGGTGGAGGCCGGAGCGGTGCTCGCCGTGCTCCGGAACCATCGCGGGGAACCCTGTGCCACCCTAGTCGCGGATGCACCCGGCACGGTTCTGGCCCTGCGAAGCAAGGCCTACGCCCGCGAGGGAGACTGGGCCGTGCTCCTCGGTCGCCCGGTCCCGGGCTAACACCGCCACACCACGACACGGTGGTCTGCTCACCGGTTTCCAGCCCCGGGAGCGATTCTATTTAGCTAACCGCCACAAAGCGCACCCGAGTGGAACTTGAGGAGTGTGCAGCAGCGGACGGACACCAGAGCCGGCGAAAAGAGAGAGGAATCTCCATTGCATTGATCCTGGAACTTCTGCGTCTTCATCATTTTTACAGGCCAGCAGCTCAGGTCGACAAATCCGCGTTCGGGCCTCCGAATTAACCCGGCGGCTGCGGACAACTCCCCATGATTGACCGGCTCGCCAGTATCCCCCGCCGTCGAAATCAGCAACGCCGACGGCCGTTTCAATCGCCGGTTCGCTTTCATCCAGTCGACAAATGTGCCTCACACCGCGATGATGATATAAGCCTACATGGACACCCAGTAGCCGTTGGATTGTCCACCTCGTGGTAAGCCGAACCGTGCTCGCATTGCGAGCGAGCAGGCGGCGGTGGATAGCGGGAGCAGCGGCCAGAAGAATTAGATGCCATCACACCGAGCCAATTGGCACGAGTCGTGACTGGAGCATCCCATGAGGGTGACGGGCGCTCGGTTCCTGCCTCGTAGCCGTCACTCCGCATTCAAGTAGGACAATCTCCTACGTGTAGTAGGCCCTCGCAAGCAGCTCGAGTTGACTGCGTGGGTTCCTGGATCACGCCATTGCCTGTTTGTGTCGAAGTCGTTGGCCCCGAACTGGCCCGCCAGGCCGTCCTGGCCCTCCTCGCGGAGATGCCCGAGGTATCCCTCGGCCCCCTGGACCTGGAGGCCGACGAGGAGCAAGTGCTCGTGCTGATGCGCCTCCGGGACGCCGCATCCTTCCCCCATTACGATTGGGCGCACGGCGTGTTGATCGCCGGAGGAGAGCCGGAAGAGCTGCTGGAGGCCGCAGCTCTGGGCATCGTCGTCTTCGTCCACGCGGCGGATGACTCGGATAAACTGATCGAGGCCCTCCAGGCCGCAGTGCACGGGCGGCCGTACACTACGCCTCGTTTGAGCATCCCGATCATCCGGGCACTGCAACTTGCCGCGGCGCCCCATCCCACCGATCCCCACGGCGTTTCCCCCGAAGCCCTGGCGCGGTTGACGCCGGTGGAGCGACGGGTATCCGCCTGCGTCGCGCACGGAATGCAGAACCGCCAGGTAGCCGCTGCCCTCGGCCTGAAGGATCGCGCGGTCAAGCTGCATCTCATGAGCGTGTTCCGCAAGCTGGGCATCGGCAGCCGTCGAGAGCTTGTTCCCCTCCTCACCACGCTGGAGGCGGAAGGTCCCGCCTCGCGTCCCGAGCACGGCCCGGGAGGGGGATCGGTCCACGGCCCGCCGGGCGCCAAGCTGGGAGATTCGGACCCGCTGGATAATCCGGGCCGGTGGGAGACCGCGCGTAGCTGGGCAATCGCGGCGGACCGGCGGCGAGATCCGGTATAGTGCTCCTTAATGGAGCGATGCTACCGGCCTGAAGCCATGGACGGGGTAGACCTGGACCCGGGTCTGCTCCAGGACGACCTGCATAACCTCGAGACGCTGAACCGTCTCTTCGGCGGCCGGAGCGTGATCCGGCGCCGGATCGTCCCCCTCGTCTCCTCCCTCGCGCCGGGGCACCCGGTGAAGGTGCTGGACCTGGGATCCGGCGCCGGGGATCTCTGCCGGGTCCTGGTGGACGAGTGCCGCCGCCTTCACCGTCCGATCGAGCTGATCTCGCTCGACTTCCACCCCCAGATCCAGGCCGTCGCCCGGGCTTCCGCCGCAGCGTATCCGGAGTTACGCTTCATCCGCGGAGACGCGCGCCGGCTCCCGCTGCGGGACGGGTCCGTAGACCTCGTGCTGTGCACGCTGGCCCTCCATCACTTCCAGGACCACGAGGCGCGCCTCGTGCTTGCCGAGATGGCGCGCGTGGCCGGCCGGTGGGCCGTGGTGAGCGACCTCTGCCGCAGCCGCATGGCTTATGGCGCCGTGTGGGCCGCCACGCGTGTCACGCCCAACCCGATGACCCGGTACGATGGACCGGTAAGCGTGGCGCGGGCATTCACCCCGCCGGAGTTAACCTCCATGGCCGCGGAGTCCGGCTGGCACGCGGCCCGGCTCTACCGGGAGCCGTGGTTCCGGATGTCCCTCGTTTATGATCGGGAGCAGCGGTGGTAGAGGTCCTCATCATCGGCGCCGGCCCCGCCGGGAGTAGCGCGGCCATCCGGCTGGCCCGGATGGGACGCGAGGTCCTGCTGGTCGACCGTTGCCGCTTCCCCCGCCTGAAGCCGTGCGGCGAGTACTACAACCCGGAAGGCGTGCGGCTGCTGCAGGAGTTGGGTGTGGCGGCGGCCATGGAGCGCGCCGGTGCGCAGAGGGTGGACGGACTAGCGCTCACCTCCCGCTGCGGCGGGCTGCTGGTGCCGTTTGCCAGCCTCGCGCCGCCCGGGCTCCCCGCGTTGACCCTCGGGCGGGAGGTGCTCGATACCCTGCTGATCCAGGAAGCGCGCCGAGCCGGCGTGACGGTGTGGGAGGAGACCACGCTCCGCGAGCCGCTGCTCCTCCGCGGCACCGTGGCCGGTGCGGTGGTGAGCCGGGAGGGGACGGAACGAGAGGTCGCCGCTGCGATCACTCTGGCGGCGGATGGCTTGCGCAGCCGGTTCGCCCGACGCCTGGGGCTCGGCGCTGGGGACGGCGGCCGGCGGAAGCTGGGCCTGGCGGCGCGCTACGAAGCACGAGCCGGGGTGCCGGCAGCGGTGTTGATGAGTGCGGATCGCAGCGGCTGCTGCGGCCTGGCCGTCCGCGGCGCCGTGGCGAACCTGGGCATGGTGGCCGACGGGACCCGCGCCCGGGAGGTCGGGGGAGATCCGGCTGCGTTCTTCGATCGGGCGCTGGCGCAGTTCCCCGACTTGCAAGCATGTGTGGAGGGCGGGCCAACCTCGATCCGTACCGTGGGGTCGCTCACCTGGAAGACCCGCCGTCAACACGCTGCCGGCTGCCTGCTGCTGGGCGACGCGGGCGGCTTCTACGATCCGTTTACGGGCCAGGGGGTGACGTTCGCGCTCCTTACGGCAAAACTAGCGGCAGAGGTGACCGGCGCGGCGTTGGCAGAACAGAACGTATCGTCCGCGCGCCTCGCGGAGTACACCCGCCGCCGAACCGCGATGCTCGCGCCCCGCGTGCTGGTGCAGCGCGCCATCCAGGCGGTGATCGAGCGACCGGCGCTGCTCACCCACGTATTGAAGCGGCTGGAGCGCCGTCCGGACTGTGCCCGGGCCCTGGTAAGCGTCATTGCGGACCTGGCGCCCGCGCATCGGCTGCTCTCGCCGATGTTTCTTGGTAAGCTGCTCGGGTGACCGCAGCCGCCGTGCATCCCGTCCGCGCGAGGAGCGCCCTTTGATCCACGAATCGCTCAACGAAATCTTCATCCGCGGCACCGCGGCGGACGTAATGACCTGGGCGTTCGACCTTCCTCGCTGGCCGGAGTTCCTGCCGCACTACCGGTGGGTCCGGATCCTGGAGCGGGAAGGGGATCGGATGACAGTGGAGATGGCTTGCTGGCGGACCGGGATTC
>JAJFMS010000281.1 GCA_020696885.1 Armatimonadota bacterium
GAAACTGGAAGGATGCCCTCGCCGTTTGCCGCGCCTAACTCACCTGGAGCGCTCTCATGACGTCATTTCGCACCGTCGCCGTCAACTGCCCGTCTTGCGGCGCCGACTTCGGGACCAGCCGCCTGATGTCGACTAACACCTTCGGGCCCACGGATACCGACTACTACCAGCACGCAGGCGGCTCCTCGCCGCTGCCGGCCCAGGTAGCGATGTGCCCGGCGTGCCGCTATGCGGATTGGACGGGCAACTTCCCGGACGCCCGCCAGGAGAGAAAGGTGAAGTCGGCAGACGTGGAGGCCGCCGAGGCCTACGAAGCGCTCGGCCGGCGGCTGGAAGCGGACCCGGAGCGGGCGCGCGAAGCGGCCTCGGCTTACCAGCAGGGCTCCTGGTGCGCGCGAGACCGGGAGGATGCCGAGACGGAGAGCCGGCTGCAGGCGCGCGCGCTCGCCCTGCTGGAGCGCGTCTGGGAGGCGGGAAAGATCCCGGCGGAAGAGCGATCCCAGGCCGCCTTCCTCCTCGGCGAGCTCTACCGCCGGCAGGGGCGCTTCGAAGAGGCGGAGCGGTGGTGGGGCACGGCCGAGACGGCAGAGGGAGTTCCGGAGTGGCTCTCGAAGGTGCTCACCGTGGTCCGGCCGCTCGCCCGCGCGGGCAGCCGGGCGAATGCGGAGTTTCCGTGGGATTAACCGGAAGGGGGCAGCGCGTGCGCATCGGTTTCATTGGAGCAGGGGGTATCGCGAAGACCCGTCACCTTCCCGGGCTGATGAAGGTGCCGGACGTGGAAGTGGCGGCCGAGTGGGGCATCCCGGAGGTGCTTACGGACTGGCGGGCGCTGCTGGCCAGCGACGAGCTGGACGCGGTGTTCATCGGCACCTGGCCGTACACGCACGCGGAGATGAGCATCGCGGCCCTGGAAGCCGGCAAGCACGTCTTCTGCCAGGCGCGGATGGCGCGGAACGCGGACGAGGCCCGGGCGATGGCCCAGGCCGCCGAGGCGCATCCGGAGCTGGTAGCGATGCTCTGCCCACCCCCCGCAGGGATGCTCGGCGACCGCCTGGTACGCAAGCTGATCGCGGACGGCTACCTCGGCGAGCTGCGGGAGGTGCACGCCTCGGGCCTCAGCGCCGGCAACGTGGATGCCGCCGCGCCGCTGCACTGGCGCCAGGACTTCGAGCTTCAGGGCTACAACACGCTCACCCTCGGCATGTGGGTCGAAGTGATCCACCGCTGGGTGGGACCGCACCGCCGGGTGGCCGCGGTCTTAAAGACGCACACCCCCACCCGGACCGACCCCGCCACCGGTGAGCTGCGCGAGGTGCGCATCGCGGAGTCGGTCTCCATCGCGGCGGAGCTGGAGAACGGGGCCGTCGGCAGCTACCGCTTCAGCGGCGTGACCCGGTTCCCGCCCCACAACACGATCTGCCTCTACGGCAGCGAGGGCACCCTCCACTACGACCTGGACACCGACGAGATCCGCGGCGCCCGAGCCGGCGACGCCGAGGCGCAGGTGCTGCCGATCCCGGCCGAGCTCGCCCGCCCCTGGAGCGTGGAAGCGGACTTCGTCCAGGCGATCCGCGACGGCACGACCCCGGAGCCTTCGTTCCAGGACGGGCTGCTGTACATGGAGTTCACGGAAGCGGTCTACCGCGCCCACGAGCAGGGCCGAACGGTGTCGCTGCCGTTGGCTGGGTAATCTCGGGGCGTGGGGTACCTACGCCCGTACGGGATACAACGGCCGACCCGCCTGACAGCGGGACTCCTGGCAATCGGGCGGAAGGCTGTGCGCTGGAACCGGGTGTCGTGCTTTCCCCTTTTCGCGCCTGCCCTCGGCTGCCGTTGCCGGGGTGTTTCGCGAGCTTGCCCGTATGGGGCAACTCTCCCCCAGGCCTCAGCCCAAGGTCGTCAGCTCCCGGGTGACGAAGCGGTAGAGACGCGCGGGCCGGTGGGCGCCGTCTCGCCGGTGCCGCGGGGTGGCTTCCACCAGCTCACTGCCCAGCACCCACTTCCGGAAGTTCCGCTTGTCCAGCTCCCGGCCCTGGACCGCTTCATAGACCTGCTGCAGCTCGGACAGGGAGAACTCCAGCGGGAGCAGGCGCGCGGCCAGGTTCGTGTGCCCCAGCCGTTCCCGGAGGCGGGCGCGAGCCGTCTCAAGGATGCGCGCGTGGATCGGCCGGAGCGCGGGCAGCGGCTGCATCGGATACCAGCCCACCTCTCCGGAGGGGCTCCGCGGCGAGAGGGGCCGGGACTGGGGCGGGCACAGCGCCAGATACGCCACTTCCAGGCGCGCTTCGGGGCGGTCCGCTCCGGCCTCATGCCAGGTGTGAAGCTGCTCCACGTAAGCGGCGGCCGGGGGCAGCCACCGGGAGACCGCCTGGCGGGCAGTGTCCTCCAGCCCTGCGCCTCCATCCGGAGCGCACTCCGGAAGCTCCCAACTACTCTCCCCCCGGGCCGTTCCCGGCGCGGGCAGCAGCAGCGCCAGCAACTCCCCCTTCACCACGCACAGCGCCGCAACCGTGACTACCACGAGCGGCCGTAGCTGCCGGTGGGCGGCGGTTTCGCCCGCCGTCTCCGCCAGTGTTTCCATGACGCCTGAGTCCTCTGCCTGGCGGAGTGAGCTCCCGCCGCTGCCAGTAACCAACGCACAGAAACATAGAGCGGGACCGGTCCATTCTTAAACGGCTCAGCGCCGGATGGCGGGCGGCGGGGACTTCGCGGGCTCTTTGCCGGCCTGATGCTCGACCTCGATGGTAAAGGGAGCGCTGCGCATCCCGGTGTTCACCTGCGCTTCCACCACCCCCCGCACCGTGCCGGACTTGAGCGGCGTGGCGTCGAACCGGACGCTCCAGCTCTTTCCCGGCTCCACCGGCTGCTCGTACGACCAGACCGTAGAGCCCCAGACATTAAGAGTGCCCCGCGTGGGTGCGGGGACCGGCTTCTCCAGCCGGAAAGCGCGCAGCGTGGTGCCGCGAGCGGCGAGGCTGCGCACGGTGAACGGGCGGTCGCCCTCGTTCCGGATGGTCAGCGTCAGCGGCATGGTGGCGCCCACCGCCGCGGCTTCCGGCACGGCCGCCTTTACGAGCAGCCCCTCCGGAGTGCGAGCGCTGAACGGTGGGCGGACCGTAGCCAGGCAGCTCGAAATCGTCGATCTTCGGTGCGGTCATCGCGTTAAGGGGAATGCCGGCGGGTACGCATGCGTGACTCCGACGAGGGGCCTTCCGCACGCCCACGGCGGGACCTGGAGCCTGCTTGCCCGTCGGGAGGAGCCCTCCGCCCTGGCTGTGAAGAATAACATCACCCTGCCCGGCCTGGCCGGCGGCGGGATCTCCCCGGCTTCATTAACTTACCCAGCGGGTCATACGTCTCCCGACGAGATCCTACACGATGAAGAACGATATTTCCCATATCCTCGCCAAGTGGCCCTACGGAGACGACGAGGGCCTGCAGGTCCGGCGCATCGAGGGACGCGACGGGCACCCGAAGCTTCAGCTCCGGATCGACCTGGGGCTGATGCAGATGGAGACCACCGGCCGTCCGGACGGCCAGCGTCCGCACGGCTACTCCTCGCTGCTGGAGTTCCATCGGTCCCAGGCCCAGGAGCACCGCCGGGAGCACGGCTGGTATGAGGGCTTCGAGCTGGACCCGGACGAGTGCGCCGCGCTGCGCCAGGAATCCCTGCAGTTCTACCACCGCCGCATCGCGTACATGGCGCGCCAGGATTACTCCGAGGCGGCCGGGGACGCGGACCACAACCTGGAGATCCTGGACCTCCTCAAAGCCTTTGCCCGGAACCGGGAAGACTGGCTGGCCTCCGAGCAGTATCGCGCGTTCATCCTCTCTCACCGGATCCAGTGCCTCACGCTCCAGCACCTCTCCCGGGAAGACGTCCGCGCCGCGATCCTGGAAGTGGAATCCGGAATCCGGCGCATCCGGGAGGTCTTCGCGGAGCAGGACCGGCTGGACGAGTTCGAGGACAGCAACGAGCTGGGCGTGCTGGAAGAGCTGAAGCGCAAGCTCGACGCCCGCTACGAGGTGGGCCACCGCCAGCGGCTGCAGATCCTGCTAGACGACGCCCTGCGCCGCGAGGACCCCGACCTCGCCGCCGACCTACGCTCGCAGCTCCGGAACCTGGAGAGTGAGGATTAACGTGGATGACCCAGGCTCTGGTCGGCAGGAGGGAGTCCTCCCGCCGACCGGTGCTACCATCGCTCGCACGCCACCCGCGGGAACCGGATATAAACTCATTGCGGTTATTCCGGATTTGAGCCCAACTCGTTGCGGTTATTCCGGATTTGAGCCCAACTCGTTGCGGTTATTCCGGATTTGAGCCCAACTCGTTGCGGTTATTCCGGATTTGAGCCCAACTCGTTGTGGATTCTCCGTCTGAGCCGCCGTACTCATTGGCGTTTTACCGGAGGCGGGGGTGTCCGATCCACTGGCGAATGCTGAAGAGGTATTCCGCTCGTCGGCGGAGATCTCGGACGCTGTGGCGAAGGCGGTGCGCGATGGCCGCGTGCGGAAGCTACACGGCCGCCTCTACACAACGAACCTGTCGGACGATCCCGAAATAGTGGTGCGCCGCAACCTCTGGCAGGTGCTGGCACTGCTCTTCCCGGATTCCGTGCTCGGCTACCGATCGGCGCTGGAGATGCGCCCGACGCCTGGTGGTACGCTGTTCCTTACGGGACGGTCCAACCGCGTGGTAACCCTTCCAGGTTTGCGCGTCCGCGTGCTGCCCGGTTCTGGCCCCCTACGAGGAGACACGCAGTTTCTCCAGCGGCTGTGGAAGGCGTCCGAAGCGCGCTCTTTCCTCGAATGCCTCAAGCTCCGCCAGATCCGCGGCGATGAAAGCCCAGGGCTACCTCGCTCCGAAATCGAGCGTCGCCTCGAGCGGGTTGCGCTCCGAGGTGAGCATGCACTTGGTGCTCTGCGGGATGCGGCACGGAGTATTGCATCCGAGTTGGACGCGGAACCCGCGCTGGAGGAGCTCGACCAGGTAATTGGAGCGCTGCTCGGAACGCGCACCAGTTCGCTCTCGGATCCTACGGCCCAGGCTCGCGCCATTGGCCGGCCGTACGACGCCGGCCGCCTGCAGCTCTTTCAACTCCTTCTCGCGGCACTGGCGGACTGGCCGTCCGTGTCTCGTCCGGATCCGGTGCGTGAAGGGCCCTATTGGCGGAATTCGGCTTTCTTTGATGCCTATTTCAGCAACTTTATCGAAGGGACGGAGTTCGACGTAGAGGAGGCCGCTGGGATCGTGTTCGAGGATCGGTTTCCGGCGGCCCGTCCGGAAGATGCGCACGATGTCCTCGGAACCTTCCAGTTGGTGGCCAGCGTGTCCGAGATGGAACTCACCGCCACCCGCTTTGCCGATTGCCCGGAGGACTTTCTCACGCTGCTCAAACGACGCCATGCCCAGATCATGCAAGCCCGGCCAGACAAATATCCCGGGGAGTTCAAGCGGCAGACCAACCGTGCGGGAAGCACCTACTTCGTGGCCCCGGAGCAGGTGGAAGGCACCTTGCGCCAGGGATTCGAGCTATTCCGGTCTCTGGAGCACCCGTTCCACCGAGCGGCATTCGTGATGTTCCTGGTCGCCGAGGTGCATCCATTCGACAATGGGAACGGGAGGACTGCCCGCGCCATGATGAACGCGGAGCTGATCGCGGGTGGTGAGCGCCGGATCCTCATCCCCACGGTGTTCCGCCAGGATTACCTGCTCTCGCTCAAGGCGCTGTCGCAGACAGATCGACCCGCACCGTTCGTCCGGATGCTGGATCGCGCGCAGGCATTCACGGCCCGCATCGATTTTACGGATCTTACCGAGGCCTCCCGTCAACTCCGGGAGGCGCACGCCTTTGATACCAGCGAGGACGCCCTGCTCCGGGATTGGGCCTGATCTCGGAGGTAATCGTGGTCAGACCGTTCCATAGGACCGCTCTCAAAGGCGTGTGAACCGCACCTCGACGCCTTCCCGCTCCAGAACCGAGGGGTCCAGCTCCATCCCGTGTCCGGGCGTCTCCGGCACCGGGATGAAGCCGTTCTCGGCGGGCATCGTGTCGTTCACCAGGCCCACATATTCCTTGAGGTAGTGCCGGCGCACGCTTTCCAGGATGAAGAGGTTCGGGACGTGGGCCGCCAGGTGGATGGAGGCGGCGTGCTGCACCGGTCCGCCGCAGTTGTGCGGGCAGATCGGCAGGTAGTAGGTATCCGCCAGCGATGCGATCTTCCGCGCCTCCGTGAAGCCGCCGCACCAGGCGATGTCCGGCATGATGAACTGCGGCGCGCCATTCTCGATCAGCTCTCGGAACTGGAAGCGGGTCATCAGCCGTTCGGAGAGGCAGAGCGGCTGCCGCACCTGCCGGGCGAGACGGGCGTAGCTCTCCGCGTTGTCCTGCGGCAGCATCTCCTCCAGCCACATGATGTTGAACGGCTCCAGCGCCCGCGCCAGCTTTACCGCGCTGGGCAGGTTCCAATAGCCGTGGAACTCCAGCGCGATCTCCATCTGGTCGCCGACGGCTTCGTGGATCTGCCGCACCGGCGCCAGGCCTTCTTCCATGTCCTCTCGGGTGAGGTACTGGCCCCGGTTCCGCAGCGCCGCACGGTCGAACGGCCAGATCTTCATGGCGCGGATGCCGCTCTGCAGCAGATCCTCGGCCAGCTTGCCGGCATCGCTGTTGAAGTCGTAGACGTGGTCGTAGCAGGTGTTGTAGGTGCGGATCCGATCCCGGCACCGCCCACCCAGCAGCCGCCAGACCGGCTCCCCGGCCGCGCGGCCCACCAGGTCCCACAGGGCGATGTCTACCGCGGAGATCGCGCGCATCTCCGCGCCCGCCCAGCCGGGGAAGTTGATGGCCCCCAGCATGTCCTGCCAGAGCCGCTCAATGTCCCGCGGGTCCTGGCCCAGCAGCACCCGGGAGAGGTGCTTCTCCACGATGGCGCGCTCCCCTTCGCCGCTGGGGAAGGTCTCCCCCAGCCCCACCACGCCCTGATCCGTGTGGATGCGCACCCAGAGCCAGGCCACGCGGCCGGCATGGACCACCACGCCGGTGGGGTAGAGAATGGTTTCGATGGCGGTGATCTTCATGGAAGGGGTCCCTGGGCCGGGGCGGAGGTCTTCAACGACGTTGGCGTCCGGGGCCGTCACCTCCTGCCCCATGGGCCGCCGAGCCCGGTTTATGCGAAACTGAGAGGGTAGTAGTTGGAGCCTATCCCAATTGGCTTGGCTGGCTGCGCCTGGCTATGGAACGAGCATGCGTCGTTGGGACAGCCGGCCCGACCCTAGTTCCATGGCCCAGGGGGCACCCACCGCCACTCCCGCCTAGCCATCACCCGTTGCGCGGGTACCCGGCCCCTCGCTCAGGCTCGCCTTAGCCCATCCAATTGGGATAGGCTCTTAGTCAAGCGATACCACAATTGCTGCGCCCGTGAGCGCGGTTAGGGGACAACAGATGCGGAAGCTTCTCGGTACACTCGCGGTGCTCGGCACGGCACTCTCGGTGCTTCCGGCTTTTGCCGGCAGCGGTAAGATCGCGGTGCTGCCCGCGGTGGTGGTGAAGGGCGCGTCCGCCAACGGACCGGTCGTTACGGAAGCGGTTCGAGCCAGCCTCAAGAAGGAAGGCTTCACGTTGACGAGCGCCGACCAGGTGAAGAGCGCCACCTCCGGGATGGATTTCACCAAGATCCAGACGGTGGGCAACCTCGCCGCGCTCCGGGGCAAGTTGGGAGCGGACTATCTGGTCTACACTCGCGTGCTGAGCGTCGGCAAGGGCGTCAACACGGATGAGGGGCAGGCCAACATCCTGGTGAACGTGATCGGCAAGTCCACCACCGGCTTCGCGCACACACGGCAGATCGGGCAGACCTTCGCACTCAAGGGGGTCGAGCTCGACCGCGCGCTCCTGCCGCGCTCCGGCGCGGACGAGGCTGCCGACAAGCTGCTGGAGCAGTTCTACGCCAAGCAGCGCTAACTGCAATGGTGAGTGGTGAGTGGTCAGTGGCGTGGGCTGGACCCTGCCGTTCACCACTCACCGCCGGTTCCACCAGGGGTAGGCGTCGATGTCGTCGCCCAACGGTTTGCCCTTTTCCTGGCCCGGCATGCTTTCCAACTCCGGCTTCAGGTACCACCTGGCGTGCCCGTCCACCCAGGTGATCGTGCATCCCGCCGGGTGCGGATAGAACGGCGGCGCGGCACCCGCGGCGATGGACAGCAGTGCCGGGGCAACAATGTAGCTGGTCGATTCCGCGAACGCGACGGTCCCCTCGGGGTCCTTTACCTCGCCTTGCCGGACACCGACGCCCGCCCGCTCCAGGCCCAGGAGGTTGTAGCCGTAGCTGATGGTGGTGTCGCGTGGGGTGCGGTCGTAGGTGCGCTCGCCGGACGCCAGTGGGCAGTTCCAGACTGCATCGTTCTTCAGGTACGGCCCCAGGCGCGAGGGCAGGGTGTGAGCCTGGCCGGAGACCGTCTGCACGTGCGGCGGGAAGCGCCTGTCGTAGTCATCCACGTACATTGCCAGCGCCGTGCCGAGCTGCATGGCGTTGCTCCGGCAGTTCGTGGCGTGTGGAGGCTCCAGCGCGTGGCGGAACGCCGGGTAGAACAGCCCCGCCAGTATCCCCAGCAGGAGCAGGGGGACCACGATGTCCGCCAGCCTCCCACCCCGTGCGGATCTCGCGCTCTGCATTTACCACCCTCTCCAGCCAAGCTCGCCGGTCTCCAACACTCGAATGCGGAACTCG
>JAJFMS010000282.1 GCA_020696885.1 Armatimonadota bacterium
TATCACCTTGCGGCGCCAGGATTACCGGATGGCCGGCGCGAGACCTCCCCGTCCCCACCGCAAGGAGAGCTGTCATGACCGGTGTCGGCGCCCCGCGTCTGTCCCAACTGCGCGAAGAGTTCAAGAAGATCGAGCGGATCCTGGAAACCACGCCCACGGTGGACAAGTCGTTCGGCATCGCGACGCCGGAGTTCGTGGAGCGGCAACGCCGCGTGTATGCCGCACTCCAGGCCGCCGGTTTCGAGGTCGGCTTCGTCTTCAGCGACGAGCATTACGACGGGGACGTGCCGTACCTCGGCGGCAACACCAACATCTCCATCGAGCAGGTGGCAGGCGTCATCGGGAAGACCGGGTTCCACATCGTCGCCGGTCTCGAAGGCGGCTACATCGCGGAGCAGCTCGCCGAGCGGGCCAACGCGCCGGTCCACAAGGTCGAGCTGCTCCAGCTCGCCGACGAGAAGTACCCGATCGACGCGGAACGCCTGGAAGACGTGGTCGAGGCCGCCGCGGGCGGGCGGGCAAGCCGGATCGCCCTGCTTACGCCGCGCCAGGTGGTGCCGGACGGCGTGATCGGCTACCTGGAAGGGCTCTACGGCGCGGAGAACGTGGTGGACGCCCAGGAGCTGTACTTCCGGATCCGCTACGAGAAGTCGGACGCCGAGATGCGGCTCATCCGGGACGCCAACGTCATCGCGGACGCCATGATCCGCGCGATGGCGGCGGTCCTGAAGCCGGGGCTGCTGGAGACGCAGGTGGCCGCCTGGGCCTACTTCGTGGGCCGGGAGCTGGGCGCGGAGGAGATGGGCTGGGACGTGATGGTCGGCGCCAACGAGGCCAACCGCACGCTCATCGGCAAGGCGCTGAACCGGGAGATCCGGCACGGCGATTGGGTACACCTGGGCGTAGCCCCGAAGCGCGACGGGCTCAATTCCTGCTGCCGGCGGTCCGTGGTGGCGGTGGGAAACCCCCGCGAGGTCTCCCCGGAGCAGCGCTACTGGATGGAGATGGTGCTGGAGGGGTATCAGGTCGGGCTGGACGCCTATGTCGACGTAGCGCAAAATAACAGGCCCGCCCGGCTGCAGGAGCAAGCGTTGGTGGATTACTTCGCCGGGCGCAGCGACGAGGTGTGCCGGCGCATCGGGCGGGAGCTGCGCTTGGAGCGGCTGAAGCCGTACACCGGCACGCACAACGCCGGCTATACGGAGTGCCAGGAGTTCTACGGCGCGATCACGCTGGACAGCCATGAGCCGCTGGGGCAGCAGATCGTAACGATGCTGGACGTGGCCCTGCGCGGCATCGGAAACCGGTGGCACGACGTGGTGATCCCGGGTATGGACTTTGTGGTGGTGGAGAATACGCTGGGCAAGTACGGCCCACGCGTGGAAGAAATGAACGCCATACCCCGCGACCTGCAGCCGCTGGTGGGACGCATGCCGGAGTAGGCTCTTCGCAGCGGGGATTGCGCGCCAGACGCGCAGAAGCGACGGTGCTACCAAGGCGGGGTAATGGAGTGATGGAGTAGGGGAGTAAAGGGCACCGGTGCGGCCGTATGGCCGCGTTCCCACTGCGCTGCTCCAACCCTCCACTATTCCCGTTGATCCTGGCTTTGCCAGCATAGATGGCTAGATAGCGGATGTGCGCAATTGGCGCAGCCGTGGGATGGGATTGAAGTGTGGATCTAAGGGTAAGAGGCCGGAGCGACGCGCCCTCCCATCACTCCCCTACTCCAACACTCCATTACTCCTCCCCAGACCGGGAGTGACTGGATTCGGAATGAGATACGAGTTGATGCTGCTGGCGGACCCCGGGACGCCGCGCGAGCAGATGATGCGGGTGCTAACCGGCTCTCCGGACATCCGACCGGACGGTGACGGGGGAAACCGCTTTATCCTGAAGCTGGGAAACCTGGAAGCGCTGCTGGAGATCGGCAGTAAGGACCCGGTGGGCTCCCTGCACATGGAGTTCGACACGGCGGCACCGCCGGTGATGGAGTCGATGGTCCGCCGGGCGCTGGACCTGGCCGCGGCGCTCGACATGCGAGTCGAGGACGTGCTCTGGGGCCGGGAGGTCAGCCCGGCGAGCGTCCCGGAACTGCGAGCCCACTGGGAGACTGCTCGCCCCGCCGCGATACCAGCCGGTGCCGCGGCTGCAAAGCCATGGTGGCGCTTCTGGTAGCCACACCGAACCGATCTGCCTCCCGCCCAATCTACGGATGATCGACGAAGAAAACAGTATTCCCGAAGAAGTGGTGGGGCTGGAGTACTACTTCTTACCGCCAGACCGGATGACGCGGGTGGACGTGGCGCTGCGCGCGCTCCAGGGCGACTTGCACCTGGAGTTCCTGCTGGCCGTGTTGCGCGTGACGATCAACGACCGGCCCCTCAGCCCCACCTCGCGGCCCACGCGGGGCGTGCTGCGGAAGCTACTCCTGGCGCTGGACGAGGAGGATGGCGAGGCGCTGATCTACGAGAGCCCCTACAACGATCTCGGCGCCGGCCAGCGGGACGCCGACGAGGACGAAGAGCGACTCACCTGGTGGGATTTCGATCTCGCGGAGGACCTCTGCGAGTTCAGCGAGCTGCGCTCCGTGCGCATCTTCCTGGAGTTCGGCTCCGGAACTTCCACCGGCCGCCCGGCTAACGAGGCAAAGGCGCTCCACGAGATGCTGTTGCAAGGACTCCTCGGGGAGTCGCGTAACTACGCGATCTGGGGCTGCGCGGACGTCCGCGCGCCCGGGCAGCCGTGGTCGCCCGGGAAATGCGGCAAGGCAGGCGGCGTGTGGCCCGCGGAAAAGGTATCGCCCTGGTTCCGAGGCGTGTTCTGGGACGACTTGCTCTTCGTGCTCAACCCCGCGGAGAGCACCTTGACGGTGTTCGCCGTCACGTCGTCTTAACGCTCCTGAGCCAGAACATCGGGGGTGGCGCTCCGGCTACCCCCGATGGTGACTGCGCACTGGTAGACGAGCTACCGGCTGGACGCGTATAGATCGCTAAGCATCTGGACCCGCTGCTCCGGGCACAGGTGCTGCGGCCGGAAGTCTTCCAGGTCCAACAGCAGCCGGCCCCGGGCCTCGTAGTCCAGGTGCCGATCGATCAGGCGGCACAGATTCTCCGCGCGCCGCACCTGGTCGTCCCAATCGGGCACTACGCGAAGCGGTAATTCCTCGATCGTTTCCTCTGTCCCGGGCAGCGTATTCACCAGCAGTTGACGATCTACCATCTCATCCCCCGTTCCGACCCCTGTCGAGGGCAGCTATTCCGGCGCCGTCGCGGCCAAGAGGACTGACGGACGCGAATGTTCGATGCGAGCAGGGAGGGCTGACTTGCCGACCCTATATTGTCCAGGTTTACCCGCGCACGCTCCCGCTCAAAACGCCGCGTGCAGAGCACCTTGGCGCAAAAATCTCTGGGCCTGTCGGCGCCGTCCGCACGCCGAATTGAGCTCCACTGGTGGTCGCTCCAACTCCGCGGAACCTCCTCTCTCCGGCCCGGGTCCTGTTTCCCACGAAGGTGAAACGGGGAGAAACCCTACAAAGCTCGGTCGCCGCAACGCCGGCCGGGCGCCGAGAAGGAGAGAACGATGAACAATCACGTACAGCGCGCCCTGGCGCTTACCGCCCTGGTGGTTACCGCCGGCGGCGCCCAGGCACAATCCCCACGCGAGGTCCCGGTGCTGGTGAACGGCAGCCGGATCGATAGCGAGGCGCTGCTCTTGCGGAGCGTGGGACGGACCGTGGTGCCGATGCGCTCCCTGTTCGAGTCGCTCGGCGCGCAGGTGGAGTGGGTCGCTTCGGAGCGAGCGGTTTACGCCTGGATGTCGGACGGCGCCGGCGTGCGGATCGCGCTCAACGACCGGTTCGCGCAGACGATGGACATGCCGTCCAGCCCGGGGCCGGGCAACTGGGGAACCGTAACACGGAAGTTCGAGATCGACGCGCCCGCAATGATGAACGAGGGGCACGTCTACGTGCCGCTACGCTTTGCCGCGGAGTCGTTGAAGGCGGACGTGCGGTATTCGGCGTATGAGCCGGCGGTTCACATCCGCACGCAGGCGGTGGCCGGCACGCGCGAAGAGGAGCCGGTGCAGAAGCCGGTGGTGCAGAAGCCGCCGCGCGACCGCTACCCGGACCGTGATGATCGTCCCCGTCGTCCCGGGCGCGAGCGCGGCATCGTGGGCCTGGACGTGGAGCTCACGCTCAACGGGGACCGCTTCGACCGCCGCGACGAGCAGATGACGATCGACATGGCGGTGTCCAACCCCACCGGCCGCACTATCGTGGTGCCGTTCCGCTCCGGACAGCAGTTCGACGTGGAAGTGCTGCGCGGTAAGGAAGTGATCTGGAACTGGGGCCACACGCGCACCTTCACCCAGGCGCTGTCCGAGCTGACCATGCGCCCCGGCGACAAGCAGACCTACGCCGCTCGCTGGAACTTCGAGACGAACGAAGGTCGCCGCGTCCCGCCGGGCCGCTATACCGTGCGCGGCGTGCTGATGAGCGCGGAAGGCGAGCGTCAGCCGGTAGCCGAGGAGATGATTACAGTCACTCGTTAGTGATTAGTGGCTGGTGGCTGGTGGTTTGGTAGGTTCCCGGTGGTCCGCCAGGCCAGGGATGATCAGTCGGGGTCGTGTGGGAGTGTGGGAGTGTGGGAGCCGGCGCGGAGCGCCGTCGCCGGGGCCCCCATACCCCCACGCTCCCTTACCGAACCGATCAGATCCAGCCCTGGCGGACCACTAGCCACCAGCCACCAGCCACTAACTCACCACTCGCCAGAGGAGCCGCAGACCTTCCGGAACAACCTCACTCCGGAGGGTTTATTCATGCGTGCCTGGCGGTTCTATGGTTTCGGTGACATGCGCCTGGATGAGGTTCCGGTGCCGGAATGCCGGCCTCGCCACGTGCTGGTGGAGCCGCTCTGCGTGCAGCCGAGCGTAACGGAAGCACAACTCGCCTTCGGGATCCCCACCCTGGCGTTCGACAAGATCCGCCACCGGCTGGAGACGGAGGCGCCGGTCCAGCTCTTCGGCCACGAGTTCTGCGCGCGCATCGTGCAGGTGGGCGAAGGCGTGCGGGGCTACGCGCCGGGCGATCGGGTGGCCGCCCGGGCCAAGCTGCCATGCGGCGCCTGTGCCCTATGCCTGGCCGAGCGCAGCGACGAGTGCCGCGCCGGCCCGATCATCGGCTTCCAACTCCCCGGCTGCTTCGCGGAAGTCGCCCTGATTCCTGAAACGGCGCTGGTGAAAGTCGACGACCGCATCAGCGATGTCGAGGGCGCCTGCCTGCAGTCCCTGAGCGACAGCGTGGCGGCGGTCGAGACGGCCAATATCCGCCTGGGAGACACGGTGGTCGTGTTCGGGCAGGGCAGTATGGGCCTGGAGTGCATGCAGATCGCTCGCTGCGCTGGTGCAGGGCAGATCATCACCGTAGATGTGCGCCCGGAGGCGTGTTCCGTTTCCAGCTCGCTGGGTGCCGACCAAGCGCTCAACGCTAAGGAGTGCGACCCGGTCGAGGTGATCCGTGACCTCACCCGCGGGATCGGCGCTGACGTGGTGTTCGAGTGCGCCGGCGGCAGCCCGAAGCAGGGACTGGCCGGCAGCCGCACGCTTGGGCAGGCGATCGTTGGCGTGCGTCGGGGCGGGAAGGTCGTGGGCGTCTCCGGGTTCGGTGGTCCGCTGGA
>JAJFMS010000283.1 GCA_020696885.1 Armatimonadota bacterium
GTGGACCGCATCATCCGGCGAGAGCTGGAGCTGCTGCACGAACACCAGCGCCGCGGCCGCTTCGTCGGAACCGTCGGTCGCGTAGAGTAGCTTCAACATCTGGGTACCTTTCCCGGGGAGAGAGTTACGGCCCGGCTGACCGGCCGCCTGTTACTCCCATCATACCCCGAGGGTCCACGCACGCTGCAGGTGCGTGGACTCCCCGATCCGGAAGGACTACGACGCGGGCGCGAGCGGCCCGCCCGGAACCACGAGGAGGTCCGTAACGCCGATGTCGCAGCCGGTCTGCTCGATCAGGGTGGTGAGCTGTCCCCGGTGGTGGGTTTGATGGTTGAAGAAGTGGACCACCGCGAACCAGAGCGGCAGGGTGCGGGTGGCGGGGCTCACGACGCTGGTGAACACCAGCTCCCCCGCCAGCCCCTCGCCGGTGATGGCCGCGGCCCACGCGTCGACCTCGTCGTCCATCGCCGTGCGGGCGCGGCGCAGGCGTCCGAAATCTGCGTGAAGCTCCTGATCCAGGGAGCGGATCGGGCCGGTCTCCGCAAAGAACCGCTCCGGCTCCCCGAGGAAGCGCCCCATCCAGAGCGTGTCCGCGAGCAGAGCGTGATTCAACGTGCCGTGGATCGAGTGGAACGGCGCCCCACGGTCTTCCTTCCGCACCTCATCGGAGAGGCCGGCGCAGAGGCCATAGAGCCGTTCGTTCATCCAACGGTTGTACCGCGCCATCGTGCGGCAGTATTCGGGAGTAATCATTTGGGGATCCGAGGTGTTGGGTGTCGGGTGTTAGGTTTCCAACTGGCGGCCTTCCTGGGGTTGCGCGCCGGTTCAGCCTTACGCACCGTCCGCGGGCCCGGTTTCCCATTCGACCTTCGAAACTCGCACCTCGCACGTCCCAAGGTCTACCCATTGTATTGGGACAGCATGAAGCAATTACCTTCGGGATCCATCACTTGCGCCAGGAGAATCGGCTCGCCGGGGCGGTTCTCCGGCTCTTGCCGGATCGTGCCGCCGCCACCTACCACCTCGCGGCAGGCAACGTGCACGTCCGTGACCTGGAACCCGAGCCCGGTGTCCATCATGGAGCCGCTCCCACCGCCGTGGAGTGCCACGATCGAATCGCCGTAGTGCATCTCGGACCAGAACGTCGAGGTGAAGCCGGGCTCCAACCCGATGACATCCCGGTAGAACGCGATGGCCCGATCCATATCCTCCACCATGAGCATGAACTTCACATTCTGGATCTGCATCTTGCCCTCCAATCGCATGCCCGCTCTTATGTCATACAAGCTTACCACGGATCGTTTTCGTGAGGCGAGATACAGAGTCCCTTCAGCCCACACCTGGCTCCACCCGCGTCTCCGCCCGCCGGTCGTCCGGCACAGTCAGCGGCAAGGTCAGGCGGTCGAACTGGCCGCGGCTCCGGCCCATCCGCCAGTTGATCCGCAGAGGAACGAACCGGCAAGTAGGCACACCCGGCGCCGGATACTTGACGTCCTGCGGCTCTTCCACCCAGACGGTCACGGAGAATCGCTCCAGATCGAACCCGTCCAGGTCTTCCCGTTGCGCCAGAAGGAACGGCAGCAGCAGCGCACGCTGATCCGGCGTCATCTCGGCGAACGTTAGCGTGACCCGCCGCTCGATCGCTTCGTATTGCTCGCGAGAGACCTCCCCGCGCCGGACCAGGCGCACTTCTTCCCGGGACCGGGGCATGTAGCGCCCCCGGAGGAGCGCCAGCAGCTCGGGGAGTCCGGCGAGGCGCTCCTGCTCCGTCTCGAACGTATCCGCGACCTCGGTCCGCTGCACTCCCAGGCTACCTACCGCCATCTGCTGCGGGAACGCGAGCTGTCCCACGCGTAGGAGATCGCCCAGCGTCGGCGTCTCACCATGCGCCCGAAGACGGGCGATGGTGATATCCAGCCAGCTATCGGGAATCTCGTGGCGCTCACGGAGGGACCAGTCGCACTTGCGGAAGAACACGGTGCGACCCCGGGACCACCAGAGGCTCCCATTCTCCCGGGCGAAGCGATCGCAGCGGCTCGCCGAGTCGGCCTCTCCCGGCGGCTCCATCCGGTCGCTCGGCCGGCAGAGCACCCGGTAGTAATCGGACACCACCGGGACTTGCGCGGCGGCGGCCAACCGCTCCAGCCGTTCCGACCAGTCTCGACCGGGCGGAAACGCCTCGGGAAGTCCGGACGGCGCAGCGGTGTCGACCGGCCCGGATCCATACGGGTTTCCGCGCAACCGCGGCAGTGGCTCCGGGCCCTGGACGAACGCGAACGCAGTTCCGGTGGGGAACATTCGGAGTTGCAGCCAACCCGTGGGGCGGCGCGGCGCGGAATACCACCGCCGGGTGGTGAAGCTCACGTCCGGGGGCTGCGTCCGGCGCACCACCGCCGCCCGAAACGAGAGGATGGGCTCCCGCGACTCCCGCTGCTGCTCCTCGAACCGCCGCTGCAGCACTGCCCGGGGCTGCGGCGGGAGCATCGAGAACGGCAGTCGATAGTAGCCGCGCTCGATCAGGAACCGGCGCTGCCGGCTCGTGAGCGTCGCGAGGAGCTCGGTGGCGAGACGCCCCTGCGGGTCGGACAGGTACTTCCGCACCGGCTCCTCGGCCGGGCGGCGGGCAAGTTGGGCGGGCGTTTCGCGGAGTGCGCGCACCTGGGCGTCCAGGCCGCGCAAGAACCCGGCGACCGGCGCCTCGGCCTGCGCGTTCGCCTGACGCCGGACCACCGGGTCGACCGAAAGGAGGTAACGGATCTCCGCTCCCACCTGGCGACGCACCCACCGGTGGCCGAACAGCTCCGCGATATCGCCCAACACGTCACGCAGGGGTCGAGGCGGGCCGTACAGGATCAGCTTGCTTTCGCCGGCGCCCGCTTCCGCCGTCAGGGCTACTCCGGTGGCGCCGGAGATCCGCCCCAGCAGCTCCCGCACGCTGATACCCGGCGAGCTAACGCGAATCGCCTGCTCCAGCCGCGCGTTGCCAGCCAGCGGCTCTACCGGCTTCTCCGCTGCCGGGGCCGGAAGCACTCCTTCCAACAGCGTGGTGACAGCTAACACAGCGAGGAGACGAGGGTGGTGCATGACGGAACCTGGGGAAGCATCGAGCAAGACGGCGCCTCGTCCTCCTCGATGACCTTAAAAACTTCGTATCCTGGGTTAGACATCGGAGTGACCCGGCCGGGTTACGAGAAGTCGGATACAACAACCGCACAAGAAGGAGAGCGGCGGCGTTTAAGCGAACCTATGTTTGCACCAATCAACGCGGCAGCAAGCTCGCGAGTCGATACGAAAGGAAGCGATCCGATGGCAGACCTGAAAACAGTAGCGCGGCTCACCCGCTGGGCGGCGGGCAGCATGGCGTTCAACCTCTCCAAGATCCCCGAAGACAAGCTGGACTGGAAGCCCACCCCGGAGAGCAAGAGCGCCCTGGACGTGGTGGGCGAGGTGATCTTCGTCATGAAGGCGGGGATGCCGATCTTCACCGGCGGGACGATCGACTTCGGCGGAGAGCGCGCCAAGCCGGCCGGGCGAGCGGAGGCGCTGCAAGGGTTGCGCGAGGCCGCGGAAGCCCAGGCAGCCGCCCTGGACGCGGCGGGCGACGAGCTGGAGCGCGCGATCGAGACTCCGATGGGTCCGCTCTGGGGCGCCCATGCGGTCACCTTCGGGCTGGTGGACCTGATCCATCACCACGGGCAGATCACCTATATCCAGAGCCTGTTGGGTGACGCGGAGAACCACATGGAGATGGACGCGCTGGCCCAGTACTTCGGGCCACCGGCGGCCTGACGTGGTGCAAGTGGTGGAGAGGGAGCGGCCCCACAGGAGCCGCTCCCGCCCCGTTTACCATCGATCCAACTCGGGCGCTGGCTCCTCCGTCAACCCACGGTTACCCGCCCTTGGCACGCCGCTCGGCGGCGCCGATTAGCAGCTCGAGCTGCTGGACTCTTGTCTGCAGCGGGAATAGCACGCTCGACGGCGACTCGCCGTGTTCCACCCGGGCGCGCTCTTGCCGGAGCTCGGTCATCGCGGCCTGCAGGTCCGCTCGGAGGAACTGGACCATCTCCCGTGGCTCAAGCGAAGCGGCCAGGCTAAGCGGAGCGCCACCCAGCTTAACGCGTCGCTCCGCTGCGCTGAGCAGCACCTCCAGCTTCCGAACCTTGGCGGTGAGCGGTTGGGCCTCGCGGGACGAGGAAACCCCCGCCTGAAAACGCGCGGAAGCCACGGACAACTCCTCCATCGTCGACTGAAGCTCCACCCGGAGGTACTGCAGCAGCTCGGTGGGCGAAAGCGTGCCGATCAGCGCGGAGTAACTGCCGGACGGCGCGCCGGCTAGCTCCAGGAGCTCTCGATCCGTCAGCACAGCTCCCAGGACGGGCCGGGGCGGGGCGATCGGGCTAGCCGGTATCGGCGCGGGAGTGGCCGGCCTGGCGGGGATGGCCGGCTTGGCGGGAACAGGCGCTCGCGGCGGCGGCGGAGGGGTCGGCCGAGTGGCTCCCAGCTTTCGCCGTTGAGCTGTATCCCACTGCTTCAACGCATCCTGGTGTCGCTTCGCCTCCTGCCGCAGTAGGGACAGCTCCCGTTCCAACGCGGTCGTGCGCGCTCGCAGCCGGGCGGCCTCGGTCTCAGCGGCCCTGACCTGTGCGGCCGTCACGGCGCGTTCGGAGGCGGCCGACGCCGACGCAGCGAGCCTCCAGGGCACCAGGCCCAGCAGCCCGATCCAGAGCGCGATCCCCACGATCCACGATCGTCGTCGCCCCACTAGGCGCCCTATCGCTAACATACCCAGTCTCCTTTCCAGTCCGTTACCCGTCTCGAGGATTCCGGCGGCGCTTAGCTCCACCGAAGGTGTAGCTTTCTGGCCCGCAGCCAGCCGCACCAGCAGCTCGCCGTAACCGCTCAGCGGCGCGGCGGTGATCTCAACCGTCAACGCGTCACACGCCATCTCCTGGGCCAGGCGCCACTCGCGGTGCGCCACCCACACCAGGGGATGGAAGAAGAAGAGCACCCGCGTGAGCACCGGCAGGTGCGCCCACAGGAGGTCCCGGCGCTTCACGTGGGCCAGCTCGTGCGCGAGGATCCATTCCTGCTCGGCCTCCGTGGCCTGCAGGCTCTGCGGGAGCACCACCGCCGGACGGATCACCCCCATCACCAGCGGGCCGCTCACCTCTGCCACCAGCAGCTCCGGCGTCTTCCGCAGCCGGAGCCGGGCGCAGAGGCGCTCGTGAATCCGGGCTGCGTCCGCATCTCGCAGAGTTTCGCAGCGGCGGCGCAGCGCCGCGGTCCGGCGCCCTTGCAGTCCCACCCGCAGCAGGTACCACCCGGCTCCGGCCAGCCAGGCCAGCAAGAGCCAGGCCGCCGGCTGGGGCCAGGATGCGGGTTGACGCTGTGGGGCGACTGGCGGCGCCGGGCTCGCGACCACCGGCCGCTCGAGAGCGACCACGCGGCGGTGGGTCCGTTCCAACCCCGGAGCGGTGACGCTCCCACCGATCGAAAGCACAGGCGGCTCCGATGGCCGAGGAGGGAGGACGCGCAACTCCACGGGCGCGCCCCAAAAGAGGGCTAGCAGCAGCTTGGCGTAGGCCAGGCGCCAGACCCAGCAGCGGACGGAGCCCGGCAGGCGCGGCGCCAGCCGGCAGACCGCCCACGCCAGGCCCAGCGCCAGCGCGCCTTGC
>JAJFMS010000284.1 GCA_020696885.1 Armatimonadota bacterium
GGGCCGCAACGTTCGTCTTACTGGTCTTATCTTTCGCCATTGCTGGTACTCCGCTGGTGCCTGAGTGGGTCCGCCCGCGCTCCGGGGGACACTGGAAGTAATTATACAGGAGGATCGCGCGCCTGTGAAGTCACCCGTCAGGCATCGCCGCAGCGGCGCCCGGCCGGCCGGCGTCGCCTCCGACCGAAGGTCTAGCCGGGCCGCAGCGCGAACCTGTTAGCGTGCTGGCGAACCTCCGGCGACCGCCCAGCCGGAGAGGTGGTGCCGCCGGGTCCACCGGGAAGCGTTGTGACCGAAACCGACTACGAGCAGTTGCTGGCCGCGTGCGGCGGCCGGTGCGAGCCGATATCGCGACGGGCTAGCGCCGACCTGCTGCGAGGCTGGCGACAGGTCTACGCCGCCGGGCTGTTCGCCGCCACCGGCCGGTGGAGCCGGGGCGGCCTGGAATGGCACGTGTTCAGCTTCGAGCACGCGCGGGCGCTCTGCGGGGAGCCGGCCATCCAGGCATACGAAGCGGAGCGGCCCCCGTCGGTGATCGTCTACCCGCAGTCGCGCCGCCTCCCGGCAGTACGGTTAATCGGCGGCGCCCAGCCGAACTTCCGGCCGGTCCACGCGGACGTGCTGGTCTGGCCTGAAGACCTCGCCTGGACCCTCGCGTTCACCCACGAGGAATCCCTGGGCCTGGGCCCCTACTTCTCCCGCCGGGATTGGCTGTAGGCGTCAGGTGTTCAGGCGTTCGGGTGTTGGGGGCTTGATCGGAAGGTTGGTCTGAGATATAGCGCCGGCCATTCAACCTCATCACTCGGAAATCGCACCTATCCCACAGGACAAGCCCGCATACCTGCTGTGAAATTACCGTGCTGTGTGCTCACCCTGAGCGGCGTCGAACTCACTACGCGCACGAGGTGCCCAGCCGTGCCAGCACCGGGGCGCGGCTTGGCGGGAGGATTTGTGACCGTCGCGGACCCCGGCGGTCAGGCGACACGCCGGCTACAGGAGACAGCATCGTTCGACCCGGGGTGCTCAAGCGCATCGACCCGCTTGCGCCCCCCGTTATGCAACAGTGCTTACGTTTTCATCACCGGGAGTGGGCCGTGGGCCCATGAACGCTGAACACCTGAACACCTGAACACCTGAACACCTGAACACCCAACACCCAACACCCAACACCGAGGGCCCCCCATGCTTGCCGCCGTATTACGTGACTTCAATCAATTAGAGCTGGAAGAGCTTCCGGTGCCCGAGCCGGGCCCGGGCGAGGTGCTGGTGCGGATCCGCTCGTGCGGGTTCTGCGCCACCGATTACAAGGCGATCAAGGGGATCCGCCGTAACGTTTCCTTCCCGCTCATTCCGGGCCACGAGCCGGCCGGCGTGGTGGCGGCGGTGGGACCGCTGGTCTCCAACGTCAAGGAAGGCGACGAGGTCATCATCCAGCCCAGCGGCTACTGCGGGCTTTGCCGGAGCTGTCGCCTGGGGATGACGCACTACTGCGAGCGCGCCTACACCACCGGCGGCGATGGCCCGGACGACGTGCGCCCCGGGAGCTTCGCCGAGTACACGGTTACCGGCGCCAACACGCTCTACCACAAGCCCGCCACCATCAGCTTCGACGCCGCCTGCCAGACGGAGCCGGTGTCCGGCGCCTGGAAGGGCCTGATCCAGATGTCCCAGCTCCAGGTGGGCGATGACGTGGTGGTGATCGGCACCGGCGGCATCGGCGCCTATTGCCTGATGGTCGCGAAAGCCGCGGGCGCCGGGACGCTGATCGCCGTGGACATGAGCGACTACGCCCTGGAGACGGCGCGCAAGCTGGGCGCCACCCACCTGCTGAACCCGCGAACCTGCGACGTAAAGGCGGCCATCGCGGAGATCCTGCCCCACGGGCCGGACCTGGTGCTGGAGGCCGCGGGCCCGATCGATGCCGTGAAGCTGATGGTAAGCCTGCTGCGGCGCGGCACGCGGTGGAACATCTTCGGGATCACCACGCACGAGCCGTTCGAGCTGGACGGCGGCCTGATGCACTTCCTGGAAGCGCGGATGGACGCCAGCTTCGGCACCACCCCGCTGGCCATGGAGAAGTCGATCCGGCTAATGGAGCGCGGGCTGGTGAACCCGGAGCAGGTGATCACGCACCGCTTCCCGCTCGCGAAGCTGCACGATGCCGTGGCCGCGATGGGGTCGGGCGAAAAGAACAAGGTGATCGTTAACCCGTAGATCGGCTCAGGAGTGCATAATTGCCGTCGGCGGAGCCTGTCGGGAGGGGATTCGCTCGCGACTACGCAAGAGACTTCGCGAATGCACCCCGCAGCGCACCGATGAGGAGAGCTCGTGCCCACCATCTGGCGACGGTTGATCTTCGGCAGCCCGTTTGAGACGAAGCATGCGGCGCATACGCGCCTGCCGAACTCGCTGGCCCTGCCGGTCTTCGCCTCGGACGCGCTGTCGTCGGTCAGCTACGCCACGGAAGAGACGCTGCTGGTCCTCATCACGGTGGGGGCCGGCGCGGGCGTGCTGGGGATCTCCTGGCCGATCGGGATGGCGATCGCCTTCGTGCTGGCGGTGGTGGTGGCTTCGTACCGGCAGACGGTGCACGCCTATCCACAAGGAGGCGGCGACTACCGGGTAGCCCGGGAAAACCTGGGCTTGATCCCCGGGTTGACCGTAGCGTCGTCGCTGCTGCTGGACTATGTCCTGACGGTGGCGGTGAGCATCTCCGCAGGCGTGGCGGCCATCACCTCGGCCGTCCCCGCGCTCCATGAACACCAGGTAGGGCTTGCCGTTGCCTTCGTGATCTTCATCGGCCTGGCCAACCTCCGGGGCGCCAAGGAATCCGGCGTGCTGTTCGCCGTTCCCACGTACCTGTTCATCGTGTCCCTGTTCGTGATGATCGGCGTCGGCATCGTCCGGCTGGCAATGGGGGAGCACCTCCAGCCCCCGCTCCCCCCGCCCGGCACCTGGCAGGAGACCGGCGAATCGCTCTCGCTCTTCGTCATCCTCCGGGCGTTCTCGTCCGGCTGCACCGCCCTTACCGGCGTCGAGGCGATTACGGACGGCGTGCCGGCCTTCCAACCTCCGGAAGCGAAGAATGCGGCGCGGGTGCTGGCGATCCTCGGCGTCATCCTGGTGTTCCTCTTCCTGGGCATCACCTACCTGGCGCACCAGCTCGGCGTGGTGCCGTTCCCCGCAGAGATGCACGGGCCGGAAATCCACCGGCATACGGTGGTGTCGCAGATCGCGGCGGCCGTGTTCGGAAGCTCGCCGATCTACTACCTGATCCAGGCCGCCACCGCGATGATCCTGATCCTGGCCGCCAACACGGCGTTCGTGGACTTCCCGCGGCTCGGCTCCTACCTCGCTCACGATCGCTTCCTGCCCCGGCAGATGGCCAACGTCGGTGACCGCCTGGTCTACTCCAACGGCATCATCGGGCTCACAGTCCTCGCCATTCTCACGGTGGTGGCCTTCGGCGCCAGCACCCACCACCTGATCCCGCTGTACGCGCTGGGGGTGTTCCTGTCGTTTACGCTGGGACAGACCGGCATGGTGATCCGGTGGTTCAAGCTGCGGCCCGCCGGGTGGCAGAAGGGCGCGTTGATCAGCGGCACCGGAGCGGTGGCCACGTTCATCGTGCTCATCATCATCGCCGTCACCAAGTTCATGGCGGGAGAAGCGGTGGAGTTCTCCCCGATCACCACGCCCGTGGGCATCTGGGCCATCGTGACCGGCATCACCTTCGTACTCCTCTCCATGTACCACCGCTGGATGGGGAACTGGTTCCTCGGCCTATCGGCCCTCGGCTTCCTGGTGGCGTGGCTCGGTTTCGGGCTCCATCCCCTCGCCATGACCCCGGTCCGCCTGGGCGCCTGGGTGGTGATGGCGGCGATCCCCGCCCTGGTCTGGATGTGCATCCGCATCCGCGCGCACTACGACGAGGTAGCCGCCCACCTCACCATGGAGCGGCCGGCCCGCCGCCGGCAGTTCCGGCACACGGTGCTGCTCCTCGCCAGCGGCGTGCACCAGGGGATCCTTCCCGCCGCCGAGTACGCGCGCTCCCTCGCGGAAGACGTCCGCGCGGTCTACGTCGAAATCGATCCGGAGCGCACCGAAACGTTCATGCTGCGTTGGAGGCAGTTCGTGCCGGATATCCCGCTGGTGGTGCTCCCCTCCCCGTTCCGCTCGCTCACCGAGCCGATCATGGCGTACCTGGACGAGGTGGAGCAGGAGCGGAACGACGACGTCATCACCGTGATCCTGCCGGAGTTCGTGCCGGAGAAGTGGTGGACCGTCTTCCTGCACGGTCAGAACAGCCTGCTGCTGAAGTGGGCGCTGCTCTTCAAGAAAGGCGTGGTGGTCACCAACATTCGCTACCACCTGCGCCACAGCACCGTGGACCTCACGGATCACCCGCTGAGCAGCAGCCTGGAGGACGGCGGGCGGTAGCCGCTATTGCCCGCGAAACACGCGAAGAGGGCCGGGGCGAGAGCGGCTGCACCCGGCCTACCACCGAGGCTGCCGCGCAAAGTGTACGGAGTGCGAGCGGGCATTCTTACCGGCGGCCACCCGGCACTCCCCTCCCAGCGGAGTGCCGGACGAAGCGCATTGGTGCCGCTGGCCGTAGGTAATCCTGACCGGAGGGTAGTGTCGATCGCGGCCTCCTATTCCCACACTCTCTACACCCACTCCCCGGATCCGAGACGTTCACGTCCCGCTACCGGCTGCTGGTAGACGTATGCCAGTGCCAGGTTCGTGCGGGGCTCACCGTCACACTCCACGATCGGGACCTGGACGCGGTGGTAGAGGTAAGGAACGCTCTCGACCTCGTCGAGCACCGCGAGCAGCGGCTCGGACACCTCGAAGAGCTCGCCGGTAACGCCTGTGGCTTCCGCCTCGGCCACCATTGCGGGGTACCAATCGAGGCGGTAGAGGGCGAAACCCGGCCCGGTGCGCGCCGCGGCGACGAAGCGGGAGAGACCGAGGTGATGGTGGAGCGGGAAGCCCCGCTTCAGCGTTCCATACACGAAGAGGAGCGGCATCGCTCGCGGGTCGGCCGCTAGGAGGAGCAGCAGGGAGCGGTGCAGTTGCGGCCCAGGAGCTGCGCGCTCAGCAGCAGGATCGCTCCGAGCACTGCGGCCGGCGCCTCCCAGGCCTCCGGAAGCGCGAAGTGCCCGGCTGCCAGCAGCGCCAGCCCCAGGAGCAGCAGGACCAGCGGCAGCGGCTGCCGCCGGCGCCGGAAGGCGTTGCCGGTAGTGACCCCGCCGATGAGCACCGCCGGAGCAATGAGCGCGGCCTCGGTCCATAGTCCACCCGGCAGATGGACGCCGGCGAGACCAGAGACACTGGCCAGCACCGGTAGCGCCGCACAGTGCACCGCGCACGCGACGGACAGTCCAATGCCCATATTGCTTCCGACTCTGCCCAGGCTCATCCCACCCCCACCAGCACCCGTGAAGACCTAATGCAACAGGGTTGCATTAGCTTTTATCATCCTTGCACCAGTTCCGTCAAGGTCCTGGAGGGCGTAACCGGGAAATGTAGGTGGGCTCAAGGATGAAGGCGCGGTAGGGGCATCCGCCGTGTCCGCCGTGTTTGCCCTGGAAGCGAGGACGGTGTAGGCGCTAGCAAAGCCGTATTGTTCTGCCGACGGAAGGTACCGCTTTGCCGGCGCCGAGCGAGG
>JAJFMS010001187.1 GCA_020696885.1 Armatimonadota bacterium
CACATCACGGGCGCCATCGCCCAGAACCTGGCGGGCGCGGGGATTAAGATCGACGCCGTGCCGGACAACGCGTTCGCCTTCCGGACCGAAGAGGCCGCGCTCCTGTTCATGCCGGACCGGGCGTTTGCTGCCGGTACGATCGCCGGCGCCGCCGACAAGACGGTGCCGGTGGGCCTGCTGGTGATGAAGCGCGTGGCCCCGGTGGTGCAGGGGCAGGTGCCGGCCCCGGAGCGGCTCGCCATGCTCGGCACGGCGGGAGATGCCCGGGTGACGGTGGTCCTGTTCCTGGGGGTGCGCAAGGAGGCCGACGGCCCGGTGCTGGAGGTCTACTCTCGCGAGATGAAGCCGCTCTACCAGACCCCGCTGAAGCGACTGGAAGCGTCCAGCAGCACCGCGCTTTGTTCCGGCAAGATCGCCAACCTGGACCAGGCTGCCGAGCGTGCGGACCTGGTGCTCACCTTCGACGGCAAGTACGAGGCCACCCTGCGGCTCGGAGCCTCGAACTGACCGTGCTGCGCGGCTGTTCCGGAGTGTCGACGTAGTGGCTACTGAGTCTCCGTCCGTGCGCCGACGCCTCACCATCCTGACCGGACCCACTTCGGTCGGCAAAACGGACATCTCGATCGAAGTGGCCCGGCGCCTGGGCACGGAGATCGTCTCCGCGGACTCCATGGCCGTCTACCGCCGGATGGAGGCGGCCACCGCCAAGCCGACCCTGGAGCAGCGCGCTCGCGTCCCGCACCACCTGGTGGATGTGGCGGACCCGACGGAGCCGTTCACCGTCGCCGATTACCGGCAGCAGGCCACTCCGGTGATCGAGCGGCTGTTCGCGGAAGGCAAGACCCCGCTCTTGGTGGGCGGCACCCGGCTCTACCTGGTCTCGCTCACCGCCTCGTTCGCCGCGGGGCCGGAGCCGTCGCCGGAGCTCCGCGCCTCCCTGGAAGGGCGCGAGAGCCCGGAGCTGCACAGCGAGCTGGCGCGGATCGACCCCGAAACAGCCGCCCGCCTCCACCCTGCCGACCGCAAGCGCATCGTGCGAGCGCTGGAGGTGTGGCACACCACCGGCCGGCCGATTTCGGCGGTCCAGGCGGAAAGCCGCGACGAGCCCGGCCTCTACGACGCCACCTGGATCGCGCTGATCCGCGACCGCGAGGAGCTGTACCGCCGGGTAAACGAGCGCGTGGATCAGATGCTGGCGGACGGCCTGGTGGCGGAGGTGCAGGCGTTCCTGAACGAAGGCCTCACCGCGGCCACCCCCGCCATGCAGGGCCACGGCTACAAGGAGATCATGCGCGCCCTTACCGGCGACTATCCGCTGGAAGAGGGCATCCGCCTGCTCAAGCGCAACACCCGTCGCTACGTCAAATACCAGCTCATGTGGCTCCGCGGCATGCCGCAGGTGCACTACGTCCGGGCGGACCAGCCCCACGAAGCGGCCGTGGCCGAGATCCTGGGGTTGCTGCAGTAAAACCAGTCATTGTGGTGCGCCGATTGCCTCGACGACCGAGCCAGAGCCGGGAATTGCCCGCGAAACACCCCGGCCAAACCAGCCGGAGCGGGCGCGAAAATTCGCGAAAGAGACCCCAGTGTTACCGGACAGGATGAGCAGGACGGGGCCGTCCAATGGCCGTTTTGCCTACTATTGCGGCGAGTCCCGTGATTGCCTGGGTGAGTTCGTGGGTGAATGCGGCGCGGTCCGCGGCGGAGCGGAACCGGATCTCGGTGTCCAGGGAGAGGGTGGGGAGGCGCTTGCCCACTTCTTCGGAGCGGCGCAGTAGCGAGCTCACCTCGCGGATGACGCGGGCGGCCAGCGCGATGAGGTAGCCGGCGGAGAGGCGGTCCACGGTGCGAGCCGGGTCCGCGGCCACCGGCCCCATGGCGCCCGGAGACACCACGTACGAGGTGGCGGTGGCCTGGAGCAGGCGCTCCGTGAGCCCGCCCCAGCGCCGCTCCTCGGCGATCTTCACCAGCCCGTGGGTCTCCAGGGCGCGCAGGTGGTAGTTCACCTTCTGCCGCCCCAGGCCCATCCGAGCCGCGAGCGCTGCGGCGGAAGCGGGCCGCGCCAACTCCGAGAGGATGCGGCTCCGGATCGGCTCCAGCGCTACGGCGGCATCGCCCGGGTCATCAATCACCTGTACGTCTAGCATCCTCGCAGCATATCATTGACAAGTTTTATTGTCAATAGCTCGCGCTGCGTCACTCTGCGGGTCGCGGCCGGGTAGGATGGAGCGGCCCCTCCGCTGATCGTCGCCTTGGGTAGACCCCACCGTGTCCACAGCTATCCATCCCGACCGCCTCCAGTCCCTCAACACTCGCCCAGAGCGGAGCGGCGACTACGTGCTCTACTGGATGCAGCAGAGCCAGCGCGCGGACTGTAATCACGCGCTGGAATACACCGTGCAGCAGGCGAACCGGCGCGGGCTGCCGGTGGTGGTGGCGTTTGGGCTGATGGACGACTATCCGGAAGCGACCCTCCGCCATTACCGCTTCATGCTGGAGGGACTGCAGGAGACCGCCGCCGCGCTGCGGGAGCGGGGCATCGCGTTCGTCCTCCGGCTGGGCCGCCCGGAGCAGGTGGCGCTGGAGCTGTCCGCCCGGGCGGCGCTCACGGTGTGCGACTGCGGCTACACCCGGCACCAACGCCGGTGGCGGGAGCTCCTGGCGGGGCAGGCGCTCTGCCCGGTGGAGCAGGTGGAGGCGGACCTGGTGGTGCCGGTGCGGACCGCCTCCGTGAAGGCGGAGTACGCGGCCCGCACGCTGCGCCCGCGGATTGGCCGCTGCCTGCCGGAAGTCTTGGAGCCGCTGAAGCCCACGCCGGTGCGCCACGATGCCGGTAGGCTGCGGCTGCCGGGGATCTCACTGGACGACCTGGAGTCCGTGTTGGGCCGGCTCCACCTGGACCGCACCGT
>JAJFMS010000285.1 GCA_020696885.1 Armatimonadota bacterium
CATCTAGACGAGCAGATAAACTAATTTTTTACATTTTTTTAGATTTTACGATCAACTTGGTCGTCTGCAGGCCAATCCCCTGACCGGCCGTACTGGTCCGCCGGAGCCGTTCTGGCCCTATGCTCTGGTATGATTACTCGCCGGGTATTGCTGGCCGCCGGAGGGTTCGATTGATCGCACAGTTGTCGCTAGATGAATTGAATGGCACACTTTCACCTAGCTCCGGCCCGCGCCTGGACCTCGAGACGGACCTGGAACGGTTCTGCGAGTTCGGCACGCCCACGCTCCGCGTCGTCACCGCCGTGGCCGGGGTGCGGGCAGGAGCCCCGCTGGCCGTTCCGACGTATGTGAATGAGTTCTGGACCTCCAAGCAGCGAGCCGCCAGCAGCCTGCACGAGGTCTCCTACCGTGCCTGCTTCAAGCCGCAACTGCCGCGGTTCTTCATCGAGCGGCTTACGGCTCCCGGCGACGTGGTCTACGACCCGTTCATGGGGCGGGGAACTACCCCGTTCGAGGCGGCGCTCCTCGGCCGGATTCCTTACGGCTGCGACGTGAACCCGCTGAGCCGGATGCTGACCGGTCCGCGCCTGGAGCCGCCTACGCCGGCGGAGGTGGCAGCCCGCCTGAACGAGATCGACTTCAGCGGCGCCGCAGAGGCGCCGGAAGCCCTCCTCGTGTTCTACCATCCGGACACGCTGCGCCAGATCGTGGCCCTTCGTGCGTATCTGCTGGAGCGCGCCGCGTCCGGCGGCCTCGACGCGGTAGATCGCTGGATCCGCCTGGTGGCCATCAACCGGCTCACCGGGCATTCTGCCGGCTTTTTCTCGGTCTACACGCTGCCCCCGAACCAGGCCGTTTCGCCCGATCGCCAGCGATTGATCAATGAGAAGCGCAACCAGGTCCCGCCGGTAAGAGACGTGGCGAAGCTGATCGTTACCAAGACCCGCTCGCTGCTCAAGGACTGCGATGAGCCGACGCGGGCGCGTCTTCGCGCCGCAGCGCCGGAGAGCCGGTTCGTGACGCGAGCCTCGGACCACACGCCGGAACTGGAAACGGGGAGCGTCTCGCTGGTCGTAACGTCACCGCCGTTCCTGGATGTGGTGGACTACGCCGGAGACAACTGGCTGCGCTGCTGGTTCGCCGGCATCGACCCGAAGCAGGTCCCGATCACCATGTGCCGGAAACTCGAAGATTGGCAAGAAGCCATGACCCGCGTCTTCGTGGAGCTGGCGCGGGTGCTAAAGCCGGGCGGCCACGTCGCCTTCGAAGTGGGCGAAGTGCGCGGGGGCAAGATCCGCCTCGAAGAGGCGGTCGTCCCGTGCGGCGTCACGGCGGGGCTGGAGCCGCGCCTGATCCTCATCAACCAGCAGGAGTTTACCAAGACCGCCAACTGCTGGGGGGTGGATAACGGCAGCAAGGGCACGAACACCAATCGGATCGTGCTCTTCCGGAAGCGCTAATGAAGCCGGAGTAATGGAGTGCTGGAGTAGTGGAGTCTTGGTGCCCTCTACTCCAGCACTCCACTACTCCAACACTCCTGCGACTTTAGAACACCCGGCTTGTGCCAGCACGCCGCCCGCTACCCCACCCCCCGGAGGCGCACCGTCCCGGAGCCGTCCTCGCGCTCTTCCAGCTCGAACTCCACCGGCAGGAACTGGCGGGTGACCCAGAGCACGGTCCGCAGGTGATCCGTTACTACCGGGGTGGTCCAGCGACTCTCCCCCTTCGCCAGCGCCAGCGGCAGCACGAGTTGGTCGGCCAGGTGCTCGTCGCAGGCGGCTCCGGTCTTCCACCAGGCCATGAACGCCTCGCAGGCTTCCTGGGCCACTTCTTCCATCGGCTTCCCCCGCTCGCCAAGCGACGAGAAGCCCGCGAAGCCGCCCTCGCACTCGGCGGCCACCAGCACGGAAGCCCCGGCGCTAAGAGAGGGCAGCTCCCGCCGCTCCACTTCGATCTTCCGCCCCACCCCGCGCATGAACCGCTCCACCGCTGCCGCGCCGCGCTCCGAGACGTGCGCCGGCAGCGCGCCGGTAGTGATCGTGGCGGTCAGGCGGGTGAGCTTCCCGCGCTCGGTGAAGTCGAGCGGCTGGACCGGCGCCTCTGCCCCCACCGACACCTCGAGCTGCCCACTGCCTTTGGGGAAGAACCCGGCCCGCTCGTACTCCACCGCTGCTACCAGCCCGGCCCGCCGCAGCGCCGGGAGATACACGGCGCGCAGGTAGTCCGCGGTGGGCGCGTGGGGTACGTGCGTGCCCCCTGTGATCTGGACGTGCGAGTCCTGACCGATGTGGGCGAGCGGGACCAGCACCGTTTGCGCCACCAGCGGCGTGGCGCCGGCGGTCCCGATGTCGAACACGTAAGGAGCCGGCTTCGGCGGCGCGGTAGGGCGGAGCACGAAGTGGGTGGACCCCACGGACGCGCCCTGCAACTCCGCCGCACAGAGCGCCGCGGCGGCATGCACGGCGGTGAGGTGCTGCCGCTGCAGCCCCGGCCGGCTGCGGCGCGCCCGGACGTTGGTGACCTCGACCGTGCGCCCGGTCATGGCCGCCAGGGACACGGAGGTGCGGATGATCTGCCCCCCGCCCTCGCCGAAGGATCCGTCTATCTGAACTGGCTGAGACATCGTGAACCTCACCGCTCCGGTCGCACCCGGGGAGCCGGCCGATCTGCCTGCGTTGGCTCTCGACGGGAAAGGAGTATAGCACCGGAGGCGGGCCGGACAGAAGCCGTCCCGTTTCCGCAATCCCGGTTGGACCGAAGTACCTACGACGCCCGCATCCGCGTGATCAGCCGGGCTATCATGGTGGTGAGCTGGCTCGTCGGAAAGTGCAAGCGGGGGCCGCTCGGGAGGATCACTCGTGCCACCTGCCCTGAACCAAATCTTCGATGCCGGACGGCAGCTCCCCAAAGTGCGTCTCGTGGTCCCGCTCCTCCTCGTAATGGGCGCCTTCCTCGTGTGGGTAGGTTGGGACGCGTTTCAGACTTACGGGATTCGGCCGGCGGATGGAGGGGTGCTGGCGCCATTCCACGTCCGTGTCATGCTCGGCGGTGGGCTGGCCCTCCTGGGCGTCGCTCTTGCCGGCGGGATCCTGGTTTACACCCGGTGTTATGTCGCACGGATCGAGACGAGCTCCGGTTCGGGAAGCTACCGGGTCAGCGTGGCCGGTTTCCTCCGGAGCGTAGTGATGGAGATTCAACCCGAGGAGCTTGCGACGGCGGATTATCACGACGGACGCTACCGGGGCGTAGACGCTCCGTGGTACACGGTCCGGGTGCGCGGCCGCAGGCTGCCGCTGATCATCGACGCGCAGGGCGAGATCGTGAACACCGCTGCGTTCCAGCGCCTGCTGGCGGGCCAGCCACCAACCGCCGGGAGAGCGGGGGGCGGTCCCACCCCCAAGGCACGGAAGCGAGGCAGACGCTAAACGACGTCAATCCGATTGCCGTAACCTGCCCGCGCCAACGTTGAGTAAGAGCTATCCTGGCCGCTATGGGTTAAGATTGGCTGCTCTTGGAACTAGATCCCCGCTCGTAGTTCGTGTAACCAACGGCTTCCAGTCAGTTCAATATGAATACATATTGAACTGATTAAGGGTGAATACCAGCAGCTCACAGCGTCCCGTCGCTCGTCATTGCTGATGGGTCAAGCGGTCCGCCCTTCCCTGTGTTAGGAGTTCCATGCCCTCATCTTTCCCTACTCCACGGCTCCGCCGGGGCTTCACACTGATCGAGCTGCTCGTGGTGATTGCCATCATCGCCATCCTGGCCGCCATCCTCTTCCCGGTCTTCGCCCAGGCGCGAGAGGCGGCTCGCGCCACGTCCTGTCGCTCCAACCTGAAGCAGTACGCCACGGCGACCCTGATGTACGTGCAGGACTATGACGAGCTCTACCCGCCCGGCGTCTACCTCAACGGCGCCTGCTACAACTACTACTACACCATCATCGATCCGTATGTGAAGAACAAGCAGGTCACCCAGTGCCCGTCCGAGCCGAAGGCCCTGGATACCACCTACGTGGGCGCCTGCGGACCGGGCACGCTATCGCCGCAGTACACCAGCTACTTCACGAACCCCGCCATCATCGTCCAGATGGGCTCCCCACTGGCGATGGCGTCGCTCGGCTATCCGGCGGATTCGATCATGATGTTCGACGGGAATGTCTCGAATACGCAGGCGCAGATCGTCCAGGCTCGCCACAGTGGCGGCTTCAACTCTGCCTACGCGGATGGGCACGTGAAGACCGTGAAAGCCGAGAAGCTGAACGCGACCGTCCCACAGTTGGTCACCAATGCGCCCCTGCAGCGCTATCGCATCTCCAGCCAGGGCGGCATCCACGCGGGCCAGGAGTTCATCTACGGCTACCCGAACTAGAGCGGGCGATCGGCTCTCGCATACCGTGTCCGCTTGAGGCGACACAAAGACGCCGGCACAGTCAAGTGACTGCGCCAGCGTCTTCGTGTCTTCGGTCTCGCGGCGTATTCGGGGTAAAGTCCCCCAACCGCCAAGCGGTCATGTTGAGCCGGTATCAGCTATGGCGCGGCGTACGTGCCCCCTGCGAAACATCTCCTACCGGGCTCGGAACGCCACTCCCGCAGTGGATGCGCCCTGGGGCAGGTGGGAGAAGCACGCACCGGTCCGAGATCCCTCCCGCTGGTGAGGATGACATGGTCCGGGGACGGGTTGTGTACGCGCCGCGGAGCACGAGGTTAGCCATCAGAGCGTAGCTGGCGTCGCGCTGCAAGCAAGGCCGAAACCGGTCCGGCCTTACCCGCGCCGCGTTAATCTTCGACGAACTCCACCTTAGGCTCGATCGAGAGGACGCCTGCCTCATAGCCGCGCTGGAGGAAGAGGCGGATCGCTTCCTTGCCGGCATCGCCCATGTCCAGGGTCCAGTCGTTCACGTACATCCCTACGAACTCATCCGCCAGGGAGCGCTCCATGCCGCGGGCGAACTCCAGGGCGTAGTCCAGCGCCTGCTCTCGGTGCGTGAGGCCGTGCGCGATGCTCTTGTGCAAGATCCGGGAGAGCTGGCGCATGCGCTCCGGCCCGAGGTCCTTGCGGATCACGTTCACGCCCAGCGGCAGCGGCAGGCCGGTGTCGCCCTTCCACCACTTGCCCAGGTCCAGCAGCGTTTTGAGGCCCAGCTCCTGGTGGGTGAGCTGCCCTTCGTGGATCAGGAGGCCGGCGGCGTACTCGCCTTCGTGCACCTTCTCCATGATCTGGTTGAACGGCACCACGTCGTAGTCGAACTCACCCAGCCAGAGGCGCAGGGCCAGGTAGGCGCTGGTGAGCGTGCCGGGGATGGCGATCTTTACCTCTTTGAGCGCCTGCTTGGACAGCTCTTCCCGGGCCACGATCATCGGGCCGTAGTTGTCGCCCATGCTGGCGCCGTGCGGGAGGATGGCGTAGCTGTCCGCCACGTACGGATAGCCGTGCACCGAGATCGCGGTGACGTGGAGCTTCGACTCCAGCGCCCACCGGTTCAGCGTCTCGATATCCCGGAGGGTGTGCTCAAACTCGTAGCCTTCCTCGTCCACCTGGTGCCGGGCGAGGGCATAGAACATGAATGCGTCGTCCGAGTCCGGACTGTGTCCCAGGGTGATCTTCACCTGTTTTCTCCTTTAGCGGGGCCACGGGCCCGGGTCATGCGGTCCGAGGGTCAGGATCTCG
>JAJFMS010000286.1 GCA_020696885.1 Armatimonadota bacterium
TAGTCGAGCGCCGTACCGGCACGGCGGCATTCGAGACGCGCGCCACCCTGCCGATCGGCGCTACTTCCTTTAGCGACACCACGCTCGTCACCGGCACCGCCTACCAGTACCGTGTGCTGGCGCGGAACGACGGCGGCTCCTCAGCGCCGTCCAACAGCGTCGAGGTCAACATCCCCGCTGGAGGCGTGATCAAAGTAGCGCCGGCCAAGCTGGCGTTCGGAACCGTGCGCGTGGGCACCACCAAGACAAAGACGCTCCGTATCACCAACTCGGGACGGGGCACGCTGGCCGCCGCGGTCGGCACACTGGCGGCGCCTTTCCGCATCGTCTCCGGCGGTGGCGCTTTCACACTCGCCCCGCGCGCCAGCCGAACGGTCACCGTGGAGTATGCCCCCACGGCCGCCACCTCACTGCAGCCGACGCTCCTGATCACCAGCACGGATTCCCGGCGCCCCGAGATCCGGGTGCCGATCTCCGGAAAGGGCAAACCCTGATGGTCACCGGACGCCAGCTTGCCGTGATCGAGTTATTGTGCGCCCGCGAACGCTCAGCGCCTCCCGGGCGCCGCTCAATCACGCTGAAATGTGATAGAGCCGTTCGGGAGGAATGAGTTCCGATGAGCACGATAGAGCCAAACGAGCCGCTGCCGAAAGTGCCGCTGGGCACCACCGGAATGGAGATCACCCGCGTGGGCTTTGGGGCCTGGGCGATCGGCGGCAGCACCGGGTTTATGACCTGGTCCCACCAGGACGATGACGAGTCCGTCGCGGCGATCCACGCAGCGGTCGAGCGGGGCATCAACTGGATCGACACCGCCGCCATCTATGGCACCGGGCACTCCGAAGAGGTGGTCGGGCGCGCCCTCCGCGAGCTGTCGGCGGCGGATCGGCCTTACGTTTTCACCAAGTGCGGCCTGCGCCCGAATGCCGCTGGCCCGTCCCAGCCGAACCAGCGGGTGGGCGATCCCGCCTTCATCCGCGAGGAGGTAGAGAACTCGCTCCGGCGCCTGGGCGTGGAGCAGATCGACCTCTACCAGATGCACTGGCCCGCGGACGACGGCACCCCGCTGGAGGTCTACTGGAGCACGCTGCTGGAGCTGCAGCAGGCCGGCAAGGTGCGGGCCGTGGGTCTCTCCAACCACACCACCGCTCATCTGGAAGCTGCGGAGCAGGTGGGCCACGTGGGCACCCTTCAGCCGCCGTTTTCCGCGATCCGCCGCGACGTGGCCGCAAGCGAGCTGCCGTGGTGCGACGCGCACCAGACCGGGGTGATCGTCTACAGCCCGATGCAATCCGGACTTCTCACCGGCACCTTCAGCGAAGCGCGGATGGCCGCCTTGCCGGCCGACGACTGGCGCACTCGCTCCCCGTTCTTCACCGGCGAAGCGCTGCAGCGGAACGTCGCCCTGGCGGAGGCGCTCCGCCCGATCGCGGAGCGGCACGGCGTGTCGGTCGGTGCGGTCGCCGTGGCCTGGACCCTGGCGTGGCCGGGTGTCACCGGGGCGATCGTGGGGGCCCGCAGCCCGCAGCAGGTGGATGGCTGGCTGCCGGCGGCCACGCTGCAACTGACCGGCGCGGACCTGGACGCGATCGCCGCGGGGATCTGCCGCACTGGCGCCGGCAACGGGCCGGACCGGCCGGCGTCAAACGGAGGCTCTAGAGCGGTATGACCAGCTACGAGGAAGTCTTCGAAAACAACCGTCGCTGGGCAGAGGGCCATCTGGAAGATGATCCGGAGTTCTTCGTCCGGCTGGCGCAGGAGCAGCGCCCGGACTACCTGTACATCGGCTGCTCGGACAGCCGGGTGCCGGCGAACCAGATCATGGGCGTGGGGCCGGGCGAGGTGTTCGTCCACCGCAACATCGCCAACCTCGTGCCGAATACGGACCTCAACTCCTCGGCCGTGATCAACTACGCCGTCCGGCACCTGGCGGTGGAGCACATCGTGGTGTGCGGCCACTATCACTGCGGCGGCATCAACGCGGCGCTGCAGCCGAAGGACCTGGGGATCCTGAACCCCTGGCTGCGGAACGTGCGGGACGTCTACCGCCTCCACAAAGAAGAGCTGAACGCGATCCAGAACCCCGACGCCCGGAACGACCGGTTGGTGGAGCTCAACGTGATCGAGCAGTGCACCAACGTGGTGAAGACCGCGGCGGTGCAGTGCTCCTACCTGGAGCGCGGCGCTCCCGTGGTCCACGGCTGGGTATTCGACATGCGCGCCGGGCTGCTCAAGGACCTCCAGTTCGACTTCAAGCAAGTGCTCCGGGACATCCAGCAGATCTACGACCTTACCGGCGGGAAATCGGGGGAGTAGTAGTTCGGTGTTCGGTGTTCGGTGTTCGGTGTTCGGTGTTCGGTGTTCGGTGTTCGGTTGGAGTGCGAACCCGGCCGCACGTAGCGTCGGCATCGCATCGGTGCCAACACCTGATCGCCTTCCCTATCAGCGTGCCTTCGCGTGCATCTGCGGCGAAAGCCGGTTTCCCCATCTGCGTGCATCCGCGTGCATCTGCGGCTAACACTCTCCGGCGCCCCTGCGGCGACCGCCCAGGTATCTGCGGCTAACTCCAAAGCTCGCCGGTAACTGCGGCGCTTCTGCGGCGTCCCATTGGGGGAGGAGAACTCCCCGATGCGTCCGCTCGCCCTGTTCCTGCTGCTTGTCTCGCTCGTCGCCGTCTCTGCTCGCTCCTGGGCGCAGGGGGCGATGGTCACGTTCACCGCCCGCTCCGCGCGAAGCGGCCCATGGTCTGATCCCGCTACCTGGGAAGGAAAGCGTCTCCCGAAGGCGGGGGACTTCGTTCAGGTGCGCCCGAACCACACCGTGGTGTACGACGTGGTCTCGGACCAGGCGATCCGGATGGTGCACGTGGCGGGGAAGCTGACCTTCTCGCGGGAGAAGTCCACCCGGCTGGACGTGGGCCTACTGAAGGTGCAGTGGGGCGAGGAAGCGTCCGAGGACGGCTTTAGCTGCGAGCTGCACGCCACGCCCTTGCCGGACTCCGGAGGCAAGCCGGGCTACGTGCCGGCCCTGGAGGTGGGGACCTCCGAGGCTCCGATCCCGGCCGGCGTCACCGCCACCATCCGGCTCGTACACTTCCCGGGAACGGATGCCGAGCAGCTTCCGGCGATTGTGAGCTGCGGCGGCCGGATGGACTTCCACGGCGCCCCGCTCAGCCGCACGTGGACCGAGTTGGGCGCGCCGGTGAAGCCGGGGGATGCCTCCGTGACCCTCTCCGAGCCGGTGACCGGGTGGAAAACCGGGGACAAGGTGATCGTTACGGGCTCCAAGGAGACGTACGGCGGCTCGTTCCGCAAGGGCCCGGACGGCAAGAGCCGCGCCCAGACCGAGGAGCGCACGGTTACGCAGATCCAGGGCACCACCGTCACCCTGGACGCGCCGCTGCGGAACCCGCACTTCGGCGCGGGTGAGTTCCGCAGCGAGGTGGCGAACCTTTCCCGCAACGTGGTGATCGAGTCCGCGAAGCCAGACGGCGTGCGCGGCCACACCATGTATCACCGCGGCTGCCGGGGCGGCATCTCCTACGCGGAGTTCCGCCACCTGGGCAAAGAGGGCGTCCTCGGGAAGTACTCCATCCACTTCCACCTGGTGCGAGACACCATGCGCGGCAGCGGCGTGCTGGGCGCCAGCATCTGGGACAGCAAGAACCGCTGGATTACGGTTCACGGCACGGACTACCTGCTGATCCGGGACTGCGTGGGTTATCAGTCCGTGGGCCACGGCTACTTCATGGAGGACGGCACGGAGCAGTACAACGTGCTGGATCGGAACCTCGCCGTCCAGGCGTTCGGCGGAAAGCGGCTGCCCAAGCAGGTGATTCCGTTCGATCAGAACGACGGCGCCGGCTTCTGGTGGGCGAACGGGCGGAACACCCTCACCCGGAACGTGGCGTGCGAGAACGACCAGTACGGCTACCACTTCGAGGTGGGCAAGCGGAGCAACTTCGACCCCGCGCTGCTGGTGCAGACGCCGGACGGCACGCGGGAGAAGCGGGACATCCGCACCGTGCCGTTCCTCCGGTTCGAAGGGAACGAGTCCCACACGGAGGGGCTCTACAGCTTCAACTTCGGAGATGATGCCAACCCTGCGGTCCGGGGCGACCGGGAGCACCCGTTCATCGCCCGCAACCTCACCGCCTGGGAGACCCACTACAGCCTGCGCCCGATGCTCCAGTTCTTCATGATGGACGGGCTGAAGGTAGACGGGGCGGTCTACGGCGTTTATCACCCGGACTACGACGCGCACGTCTACCGGAATATCCACCTGCGCCGCGTGAACAGCGAGCCGATCAACCGCGGCCACGACGACGATAGCCTGCAGTACGGCAGCTTCACCTACGACGGGCTGACGCTGGAAGACTGCCGGATCGGCCGGGACCCGCTGATCCAGATGGCCTGCACCTCGCCTTCAGCCGGCCAGGCGGGCCACTTCCGCAACGTGACGCTCCGGAACAGTACCTCGCAGTCCGGGAAGGTGGTGGACCTGGGTGGGGGACCCCGCAATCCGAAGCTGGAGCACGGCATCTCCTATTACTTCCACGATTTCTTCGGGTCGGGGCGCGTGACGCGGGTGGTGAGCGCCCAGTTCCCGGAGATGATGCGCGACGGCAAGTACGAGCCGATCGACGGCTTCACCGGCAAGGACGTGCGCGCCGCGGACGTGAACGGGGTGCGGTTCCCGGAGCTGCTGCAGCCGGTAGACGATCTTCCCCCGGCCACGCTGATCACCTCGGTGCGCACCGTGAAGGGCGCCGTGCTGGTGCGGGGCCTGACGCAGGATAACGGCGAAGTAGCCGCCGTTACCGTAAATGGGAAGCCCGCGCGCCTCCAGCCGGCCGAAGCGGGGATCGCCGAGTGGGCGATCTCCCTGGAGCTGCCGAAGGATCGGCAGCTCACCGCCCGCGCGACAGACCGGGCGGGTAACCAGGAGAAGCAGCCCGCCCAACGGCTGGTGACGAGCGCCGACTGAACACAATCCCAGCTCGGATGCAGTAGTAGGGCTCGGAGCCGCTTTGCGTGCGTTGCCGATCCGCTCGAAGTGGGCTGGGGATAAGTTGGTTCACTTCACCGCCTCGTCGAAGCGAGCTTTAGGATATACGTATCCGCGCTCGGATGGCTCAGCGTACCATCGAATGGGACGCAGGATGAGCGCCCCCTCACGATATTCCCACTCATATTCGAAGTCGGCGCAAAGCAGGTCGAGTGTTTCTGCGAGGGGACGTTCAACAATGTCGGCGGTGAGCCACGACTGCTCCCGCCGCCAACGCCCGCCTGGGTCGTTTTCCCGCTGTACGTAGGCACAGTCAGCGAGGATCGGCAGATTCGTTTGCCGATCCAGTTCTCGGAGGTACTCCGCCAGCACCAGCGCCGCGGGAGGACGCTCACCTGCCTCAAGACCACCGGACCTATGGGTGTCTCGGAGCGTTATGCGACGGCGAAAAGCCGGCGCGTCGGGCGGTTTCGAAGGCGACGCAATGGCCGCGATACGTCGCTCCGACGCCGGCTGGCGGCCAAACGGATCTGCGTATACCACGTTAAAGTCGTTCCCGTGGCGGCCATAGCGCATGCTAGCCCAGATCGTCGGCCGGTTGAGTGTCCCTCCCAACTGAAGCCGCAGCCTACCCTGTGCGACAACCAGGTCCGAGGGGCGGT